>NZ_JBFAMF010000007.1:0-245781 GCF_040656435.1 Brevibacterium sp. NPDC049920 | reverse complement strand
CACGGAGTTCTTGGGGGTATTTCGACGGGGCCATCAGAGAATCGATGTCCTTTCAGGATGTTTGGCTTACCCTCAATCAAACCAAGGACGATTCACTACGCCACCGGTAACCACTCCACGATCAGCCTGCGTGAGGAGCTGATCGACCGGGGTCTGACGACCGTGCCCACCCCGAAGCGGCCCTCCAAGCCGCCGGTGCTGTCTACGATCCACAAAATGCTCACCAACCCCTACTACAAGGGCAGCGTCCGGTTCCGCGGCGCCAGCTACGACGGCATCCACGAACCCCTGGTCGCGCCCGAGGTCTGGTACCGAGTTCAGGCCGTTCTGAACGCGCATCAGACATCTGGAGAGAAGACTCAATCCCACGACCACTACCTCAAGGGAAGCCTGTACTGCGGGGAGTGCGGGTCCCGGCTGACGCTGACCAACGCCAGGAGCCGCCGCGGGGTCGTCTACCCGTACTTCATGTGCTCCGGCCGGCACGCGAAGCGCACCAACTGCGAGCGCAAGTCCATGTTCGTGCCCGACATCGAAGCCGCCGTCGAGGACCACTACCGACAGGTGCAGATAGCCGAACACGTCGTGACCGCGCTCCGTGAGCTGGTCACCGGCGAGTTCGACCGGCTCCACGCCGTCGCCAAGCAGGAGAGCCAGGCGTACAAGATCGAACGCGACGCGCTCCGCGATGAGCGCACCAAGCTCATGCAGGCCCACTACGCCGGAGCCGTGCCCCTCGACCTGCTCGGCTCCGAGCAGCGTCGCATCGCCCGACGGCTCGTGTTCCTCGATGCGCAGATCAAGGCCGGCGACATCGAGTACGACCAAGCGAAAGCCCACCTGGACGACTGCCTCGCCCTCGCAGGCGACATGCACGCCATCTACATGAGCATCGACGACTCACTACGACGGATCGCCAACCAAGCCTTCTTCGACAAGCTCATCGTCCAAGACGAAGACTCCATCCACGGCGAACCCGGCGTCCCGTTCACCGTGTTCCTCAACCCCGACGTCCAGACCCTCGCCGTCCGTCAACAAGGACGGACGGCGGAGTCTAGAACTCAAACCGGTGATGTCGCTGGTTTGAACAACGACCTTCTGGTGGAGGTAAGGGGATTCGAACCCCTGACCTTCTCCATGCCATGGAGACGCGCTACCAACTGCGCCATACCCCCGAAAGGTGCCTCCCGGAACTCCGGGCGACTCGAACCATAGTACTCAGTCCCGGACCGTTTGCAAAATCGGCGAGGCCGCCGCCGCAGAACCTTCATCGACGACCGCCGGACGGCCCGGTCCACACAGCCCGGCGCCCACCGAGCACCCGGTCGCGCTCGCTAGGCTGGCCCCTATGAGCTGGATCGATTCCTCCCGGGTGGACCTCAACGTGCCGGTGCCCGGCGGCGTCCACCCGACCGCGGTCTGGGAACACCCGGCACGCGCCTCCGCGCCGACGGATCCGGTCACGGCGGCCCGCCCGCTGCTCCTCGTCCACGGCTTCCGCGGCGATCACCACGGCATGGACCTCATCGCCCACCACGTCCGCCGCCGCCCGGTCGTCGTCCCCGACCTCCCCGGCTTCGGGGCGACCGCTCCCCTGCCCGGCGGACTCACCCTCGGCTCCTACGTCGGCTTCCTCGACGGGCTCCTCGGCGTAGTCGAACAGCGGTTCGGCACCCGGCCGCTCGTCGTCGGTCACTCCTTCGGCTCGATCCTCGTCGCCCACCTCGCCGACCGCCTCGCTCGGCAGAACCATCCGCTCGACGCGCTCGCACTCATCAACCCGATCACCTCGCCCGCGCTCGAGGGGCCGTCGCGCCTCGCCTCGCACCTCGCCCGCGTCTACTACGCGCTCTCCGCCCGGCTGCCGGAGCGGGCCGGCGATGCCGTGCTCGGGCACCCGCTCATCGTGCGCGGGATGAGCGAGGTCATGGCGACCACCCGGGACCCCGGTCTGCGCCGCTACATCCACGATCAGCACCGCCGGTACTTCTCGACGTACAGCGACCGGGATTCCCTCGCCCAGGCGTTCGACATGTCCGTGTCCCACACCGCCGCCGAGGCGGCCCCAGCCCTCACCATGCCCGTGCTCGTGATCTCCGGGGGCGCCGATTCGATCGCACCGCCCGCTCCCACCCGCGCCTTCGTCGACGCGCTGCCCGATGCCCGCTCGCATGTGTTCGACGGCGTCGGGCACCTCGTCCACTACGAACGGCCCGAACCCACGGCCCGGCTCCTCGAGGACTTCGCCGACCGGCACCCCGGTCGCTGACCGCGGCTCCGCACCCGGATAGGGTGCCTCCAT
This sequence comes from Brevibacterium sp. NPDC049920, assembly GCF_040656435.1. Lineage (NCBI taxonomy): Bacteria > Bacillati > Actinomycetota > Actinomycetes > Micrococcales > Brevibacteriaceae > Brevibacterium > Brevibacterium sp. NPDC049920. The sequence continues at coordinate 243,479 of NZ_JBFAMF010000007.1, read as the reverse complement.
GGAGGATCCGACCCCGTTCACCGTGGCACAGCCGCGTCCCTCCGACTGGGCGGACCTCGCCCGGATCCACGTGCAGGCCTGGCGGGAGACCTACAGCTCTCTCCTGCCCGCCCGGTTCTTCGGCGATGAGGCCCTGCGGAAGCGGGAGGACATGTGGCGCTCCTCGCTCTCCCACCCTGATGCCGCAGAGCGGATCCGCGTCGCCCGGGTCGACGGGCGCCCGGTGGGTTTCGCGATCCACGGGCCGTCCCGGGACACCCCGCCGGTGCGCCCGCTGGAGCTGTTCACGCTCTACGTCCTCGCCGCTCACCACGGCACCGGAGCAGGCCAGGCGCTGCTCGACTCGGCGATCGGCGATGCGCCGGCTTCCCTGTGGGTCGCTGAGGAGAATCCCCGCGCCCGGCGCTTCTACGCCCGCAACGGGTTCGCCCGGGACGGCGCGCACCGGGTGGAGGACGACCTCGAGGACCTTGCCGAGGTCCGCCTGGTGCGCTGAGCACGAACATCCGGCAGACCCCGCGTGAACACCGCACGCTGCGCCACCGGCACCCGCTGACCGCCGGCAGTCGGTCGTCTACACTGCGAGCATGAAGGAACCGCGCACGCTCAGCGGCGATGCGACGCTGCATCTGCCGGAGTTCGACTCCCCGCCCGCGGACCCGCTCGCCCTGCTCCGACAGTGGATCGGCGACGCAGAGGACCGCGATGTGCGCGAGCCGCACGCCGCCGCCCTCGCCACCGCTGCAGCAGATGGGCGGGTCGCCCTGCGCACGGTGCTCCTCAAGGGGATCGGCGACGACGGGCCGGAGCTGAGCTTCACCGCGCGCAGCCGCAAGGGCGCCCACCTCGCGGCGAACCCGCACGCAGCGCTCAACTTCTACTGGCGCGAGACGCTCCAGCAGATCACCGTCGAGGGAGTGGTGCGCGCGCTCCCCGACGCCGTCTCCGACGCGATCTGGGAGGACCGCCCCCGAGGCGCCCGCGCCACCTCCTCGCACTCCTACCAGAGCGCCGAGCTCACCGAGGAGTCCGCGCTCTCCACGGCCGCGCGGGAGCTCGAGGAGTCCGCGGCGCCGATCCCCCGTCCCGAGCACTGGCATGCCTTCGTCCTCGTACCCGAGCGGATCGAGTTCTGGCACGGCAGCCCCGACCGCCTCCACCGGCGGCTCGAGTACTCGCGCACGGAATCCGGCGCTGCCTGGACCACGCACCGCCTCCAGCCCTGACGCCCGGACGGCGCACGCGCAGCCGTGCGCCACCACCGGTGAATGCAGGGGTTTCTCCGGAGAGCATCTGAATCTCCGCCCAGGGAACCCTGATCAGCGACGATTCGGTCGCCGCGGGCAGAAACTCTCGCATCGGCGGTCAGTGCGACGCCGCCAGGGTGCCAGCAGGGCGCCGGGCGGGTGCCAGGAGGGTGCCCGGGCCCGCAGGGCGCCTCTCAGTGCTCGGAGTCGTCGATATCGAAGTCGGCGAGGGTCGACTCGTACTCGGTGAGGCCGGCGTCCTCGTCCCCGGGCGCCTCGGACAGGCGGTTGGGCGAGGTATGACGCCACACCGGAGCACCCCCGGCGAAGGTCGAGCGCGAGAGCACGTTCGACGCGACCGAGGACACGACGATGAGCGCGAGGAAGCCGGCGACCGCCATGAAGAGGCGGGTGAGGCTGAAACCGTCGTGCCACAGCGTGTAGATGTAGGCGGCGAGCAGGATGAGCGGCATCGCCAGTCCCGTCGCCGGTGAGAACACGTTGATCCGCGACAGCGCATCGTTCGCGCGGAACATCGCGACCGCACAGAGGAGCACGATGGCGCTGCCGGTGATCCCGAAGACCCCGACGAGGGTGATGGCGAGCGTGTCCGGGATCATCAGCGGTGCCCCCTCGTCTGGATGCGGGACAGGGCCACGGTGGCGAGGATGCCGAGCATCGACGACAGGAAGATCACGTCGAGCACGATCGAGAGGTCGACGAGCATCGCGATGAAGGTGAGGATGCCGATCGCGGAGAAGTACACGAGGTCGCCGACGATCGCCCGCGAGCCCATGTCCTTGGCGGTGAGCACCCGGGAGAGGCCCACCACGATCGCCAGCGCGAGCAGGCCGATGCAGATCCACAGCACGATGGTCACTGGGCACTCCTCTCCGTCGATCCGGCTTCACCGGTCGTCCCGGATTCTCCCGGCGAGCCGGCGTCACCGCTCGGCCTCTGGACGGCGGCCCCCCTGCTGATCGGCTCGGGCTTCCGTCCGCGCGTCATGTGCAGCAGCCGGTCCTCCATCTCGTACAGGCCCTCGAGCACGTCCGCCTCGGACTCCCCGAACAGCGCATGGACGAAGAGCGTCGCACGCGACCGCTCGTCCGCCGCTGCCGAGGCGACGACGAGCGTGCCCGGAGTGATGGTGATCGAGGAGGCCATGAGGGTGATCTCGACGTCCGTCTCGCAGCGCAGCGGGAGCTCGACGATCATCGGCCGACCGTACTCCCCGGCCTTGAAGATCCCCGTGAGGACATCGACGGTGCCGGTGACGATCTCCTTGCCGATCCACAGGCTGTAGCCGATCGCCCGGAACGGATTCATCATCGTGTGCGCACCGCCTCGATGTAGGGGACCGTGTGCAGGAGGTCCTCCGCGGCCCGCTCGGTCACCGCGAACAGCAGATCAGGGAACAGGAACAGACCGACGGACAGCGCGATCATCACCGTGCCCGGCAGGAGCAGCCGCGTGCGGATCCGCACGGAGTCCGGCAGCTCGGTGAGCGCGGCGCGCCCGGTGCTCAGCGAGTCCGGGTGGTAGTGCGTCATCGGCTCCCCCCAGAAGGAGTTCGCCCACAGCCGCTGGAGGGCGAGGATGCTGATGAGCGACCCGAGGATCACTGCGCCGATGAGCACGGGGCCGAGCACGGACTCGTCCGCCGCCGAGGCCCGGATGAGCCCGATCTTGCCCCACACGCCGGAGGTCGGGGGCAGGCCGATGAGGGAGAACAGGCCGACCACCATGAGCACGGTCGCCCATTTCTCGCGCCCGGCTACCCCGGAGAGCTTCTTGAACGCGCCCGTGCCGTAGGTCTGCTCGACGGCACCCATGGTCAGCAGCAGTCCCGCCATGGTGATGATGTGGTGGGTGAGGTAGAAGGTGCCGGCGGACAGCGCGGCGGCACTCATGAGGACGACGCCGATGAGGATGTGGCCGACGCCGGACACCATCTGGAAGGCGAGCACGTTGCGCACGCGGATCTCGCCGAACGCGGAGAGCACCGCCAGCAGGATGGTGACGACGACGATGACCGCGACGACCCACGACCAGACCGGGGGCTCGACGAACACCGAGGAGTAGACCCGGTAGATCGCATAGAGCGCGACCTTGGTGTGGAGACCGGAGAACAGCGCCATCATGCCGGCGGAGGTGTTCGGGTAGCTGCGGACGAGCCAGCCGTGCACCGGCGCGGCACCGGCCTTGACGAACAGCGCGGTGAGCACGACGCCGATCGCGAGCTGCCCGGCCGGTGGGATCTCCTCCATCTCCGCGATGAGCGCGAGGTTGACCGTGCCGAGCGAGCCGTAGACGAAGCCGACGCCGATGAGCAGGATCGTCGAGGTCAGGAGGTTGACCATGACGAACATCCGGCCCACCCCGAGCCGCCGCCAGGTGCCGGTCACCGCGATGAGTGCGTAGGACGGCAGCACCATGACCTCGACGAAGACGAAGAGGTTGAAGAGATCACCGGTGAGGATCGCGCCGTACACGCCGGTGAGCATCATGAGGATGAGCGCGGGCATGAATCGGTACTGGTCCTCGCCGGTGGCGATGAGGAACCACGAGCACACGAGCGCGGCGATCGAGGTGACGGTGAGCAGCAGTGCGGCGAAGGTGTCGGACACGAACGGGATCGCCAGTCCGTCCACGAAGCCGCCCACGGAATGCGCGATCACCGGCTCCCGGGTGTGCACCGCGAGCAGGTACAGGCCCGCCGCCGTGATGAGGGCGGGGATGCCGATGAGGAGGATCCGGTCGAGGAGCCGGGAGCGGACGATCGTCGACAGCGCCGAGGCGCCGAGCGGGATCGCGATGATGAGCAGGAGGAGAGCGGAGTTCACTGTTCGCGGGCCTCCCCCGTGTTCGGCGGCGTGTGCTGGTCGTCGTCGTGGCCGAGCACGGCCATCGCGAGCATGAAGATCGTGATCGCGAGCGTGATGACGATCGCGGTGAGCACGAACGCCTGGGGCAGCGGGTCCGCGGCGATCGAGGGGTCGGTGCGCCCTTCGAGCGGCTCGCCGCGCCATGCTGTCACCCCGGAGGCGAGCAGCGCGAAGTTCGCCGCGTGGGAGATCAGCGTGAGTCCGAACACCGCGCGCACCATGGAGCGCTGCAGCAGCAGGTAGACGCCTCCGGCGACGAGGATTCCGACGGTCACTGCGAGGATCATTCGCCACGCTCCTGGTGCTGCTCGCCGGTGGACATGTGCTTCGACCGCACGCCGAGCCGGCTCCTCCGCTGGGGCTTGACGAGCGCACCGGCCTGCGGGCGCTCGCCGCGGGTCGCGTCGAGCGGGCCGTGGAGCTCGCCGTACATCATCTCGTCCGCGCGCTCGCGCGTGCCCTCGAACGGCAGCGCGTCGACGTCGCGCTGCATCTGCCCGTCGGTGAGGACGTCGTCGCCGGCCGGGGTGAACGCCGAGTCCGAGGTGCCGAGCAGGTTGAAGGACACGAGGATGAGTCCTACCACGGCCATGTACACGCCGACGTCGAACAGCAGCGAGGTGGTGAAGTGCTCGCCGAAGATGTACCCGTGGATCGGTTCGAGGAAGGAGCCGGCGAAGATCAGGCCGACGAACCCGGTGAGGACGGCGACCATGACGCCGCCGCCGATGAGGATGAGCGGGGCGCGCGGCGGACCGATCGCGCGGTCCTTCGAGGTCGACATGTAGAGCAGGCCGACGATCGCGGAGCCGACGAGCGCGGCGATGAAGCCGCCGCCGGGCTCGTTGTGGCCGCGCCAGAAGATCAGCGCGGAGGCGATCGCGAGGATCGGGCCGAGGACGCGCACCATGAGCTGCATCGGGATGACGTTGGGCCAGGCGACCATGACGGCGCGATGGGCGACCGAGCCGCGCGGTCGCAGGCTGAGCCACGGGGTGCGCGGCACCTCGGGGATGTCCGCGGCGTGCGGGTCGATGAACTTGTCGCGGACCGAGGACAGCACCGCGACGATCGCGATCCCGGCCATCCCGAGCACGGTGAGCTCGCCGAGCGTATCGAGTGCACGGAACTCCACGAGGATCGTGTTGACGATGTTCGAGCCGCCGCTGATCTCCGGGGCCTCGTGGAGGTAGTAGAGCGCGATCTCGGAGCGCTCCCGGCGACCGGTCATCACCCACACCGCGGTGCCGACGGCGACGCCGACGAACACGGCGAAGATCCCGCGCCGGGTCTGCGTGCGCTTGCGGTACCGCCAGAAGGTGCGCGGGAGCTTCTGCAGGACGAGCATGATGACGATGATCGTCATCGCCTCGACGAGCAGCTGGGTGAGTGTGACGTCGGGGGCGCCGAGCGCCATGATCTGCACGGTCGCAAGGATGCCGACGGCCGACAGCGCGACCGTCGCGGTCATCCGCGAGCGCGCGAAGCACACGGCGAGCACGGAGAAGCCGATGAGGACGAGGAGGACGAGGTCGATCGGGCGCGACAGGTTCGGCTGCACCGGCGGCAGACCGGGGCCGAGCGCGATCGCCAGGGTGCCGCCGAAGATCACGAGGGAGAGCAGTCCGAGGATCGCGCGCACGTGCGGCGCGGCGCGGACCGGGGCGACGAGTCCGCTGGCGCCGCGGCCGGCGGACTCGAGGCCGCGGGTGATGCCGCTGATGACATCGGCGCCGTCGAACGGCAGGCGGGCACGCATGAAGAACGGGAACACCGTGCGGCGGGCGAGGATGATGGCGATGCCGGCGGCGATGATGAGGATCGAGGCGATGAGCTCCGGGGAGATCCCGTGCCACAGCGCGAGGTGCGGGTGGGGGTCGGTGCCGGGCAGTGCGGCAGCGGCCGCGGGGACGACGAGGCGCTCGACCGTCGGGAGCATGAAGGCCAGCGGCACAGAGGCGAGGATCGGCAGCGCTGCGAAGGTGAGCATGACGCCGTCGGTGCGTCCGAGCCGCTCCCGGTCCGGGGCCGGACCGTCGACGAACGCGCCGAACACGACCTTGGCGCAGTAGGCGAAGGTGAGCACGGAGGCCGCGGCCGCGGCGATGAGCGCGGCCCAGCCGGTCCACGCCGCACCCGGCGCCTCGCCGAGTCCCATGAACACGGTCTCCTTCGAGGCGAAGCCGAGCAGCGGCGGGATGCCGGCCATCGAGGCGGTGCCGATGATCGTGACGACGAAGGCGAGCGGGGACACGCGGAAGAGCTGCGGAATCTTCCCGAAGTCGCGGGTGTGGCCGATGTGGTCGACGACGCCGACCATCATGAACAGGCCGGACTTGAACAGGGCATGGGCGATGACGTGGAGCACGGCGGCAGAGAGCGCGAGCTCGGTGCCGACGCCGATCGCGGCGACGATGAGGCCGAGCTGGCTCACCGTCGAGTAGGCCATGAGCTTCTTGAGGTCGACCTGGTTGAGGGCGAACCAGCCGCCGATCGCGGTGGTGATGAGTCCGGCGACGATGAGCACCGCGTTCCAGGCCGGGGTGGAGTGGAAGGCCGGGCTGAACCGGATGAGGAGGAAGATGCCGGCCTTGACGACCGCCGCGGCGTGGAGATAGGCGCTCACCGGAGTGGCGGCGGCCATCGCGTCGGGCAGCCAGGAGTGGAACGGGAACTGCGCGGACTTCGTCATCGCGGCGAGCGCGACGAGCAGTGCGACCGTCGTGGTGAATGCCGGATCGGCGCCCCACACCTCGTCGGTGAGCGCGGCGTGGATCGAGGTCGTGCCGGTGCGGGCGATGATGAAGCCGATCGCCACGAGCAGGCCGAGACCGCCGATGAAGGTGATGAACATCGTGCGCAGCGACGCCGGGTGGGCGGCGGCGCCCGAGCGGGCGATGAGCATGAACGACGCGAGCGAGGTGACCTCCCACGCGATGAAGAGCACGAGCAGGTCGTCGGTGAGGACGAGCACGACCATCGCGAAGGTGAAGGTCGCCATGAGCCAGTAGAAGCTGAGGTTCGGGCCCGGCGACAGGTAGGCCGTCGAGTAGAAGAGCACGAACGCGCCGATGACGAGGGCGATGAGGGTGAAGACCACGCCGATCCCGTCGACCCGGAAGGCCAGGGCGACGTCGAGGCTCGGGACCCATTCCCAGGCGGCTTCGACGGTGCCGCCGGCGAGGACCTCGGTGACAGCGGGCAGGAAGGCCGCGGCCGCGGCCAGATACGCGACTCCCAGCACCCACCCGGCATGGCGTCCGAGCCCGGCGGTGACGAGCGGGGTGAGGACGAGGAGGGCTGCGAGGATGCCCACGGTCACGAGGATCGTCATGTGTCGACGGCTCCCGTCCTGCCACGCGATGCACACGAGGACATCCGGGTCCCGACCATTGACTTCATGGTTGTCGATCCTAGCGAAACTGTACGATCCTCAGCAAAATGGTGAGAGCCGACGGAGAGTCGACAAACCGGTCCGGACGCTCATCGGCTCGGCCCGCCGAGGCATGGGCGCACTCCTCTAGGCTGATGCACCATGAAGCTGTTCTTCGATGCCCGGTTCACCCGCACCGATCGCCACGACGGGATCTCCCGCTACGGCTCGTGCCTGCTCGCCGCACTCCTCGAGGTCACCCGCGGGACCGAGATCGAGGTCATCGCGATCATCCACGACGAGGCGCAGCTCGCGCTGCTGCCCGACACCCCGTACGTCGTCCTCAACCATCCGATGTCCCCGGCCGAGCTGACCATCGCCAAGCGGCTCGACGCCCTGGGTGCCGATGTCGTGTTCTCGACGATGCAGGTGATGGGCTCCTGGGGCCGCGACCACGCGCTCGTCCTCACCCTCCACGACCTCATCTACTACGCGCACCCGCAGCCGCCGGCGGACCTGCCGGCGGTGGTGCGCGGGGCGTGGCGGCTCTACCACCGGGCGTACTGGCCGCAGCGGCTGATGCTCGACCGCGCGGACGCCGTCGCGGTGGTGAGCCGCACGACGGCCCGGCTCGTCGCCGAGCATGCGCTCACCTCGCGGCCGGTGCACGTCGTGCCCAATGCCGTCGCTCCCCCGCCGGAGCTGCCTGCCCGCGCGCCCGGCCACGACGCCCGCTCGCTCGTCTACATGGGGGCGTTCCTCCCCTACAAGAACGTCGAGGCGCTCATCCGCGCGCTCGCGCACCTGCCGGGCTGGACGCTCCACCTGCCGAGCCGGATCACCCCGGCCCGCGAGCGGGAGCTGCGGGCGCTCGTCCCCGACCGGGCGCGCGTCGTGTTCCACCGCGGGGCGAGCGACGAGGAGTATGCCGCGCTCCTCGATTCGGCGACTGCGCTCGTCACGGCCTCGCTCGACGAGGGCTTCGGGCTCCCCGTCGTCGAGGCGATGGCGCGCGGGGTGCCCGTCGCGGTGAGCGAGCTGCCGATCTTCCGGGAGCTCGCCGACGGGGTCGCGGAGTTCTTCGACCCGCACGATCCCGCCGACATCGCGCACGCCGTCTCCGCGCTGTCCGTGCCCGAGGTGTGGGCCGCCCGCGCCCAGGCGGCGCAGGTCAGGGCCGCAGAGTTCTCCTGGGAATCGTCCGCCGAGGTGCTCCTCGACCTCGCCCGCTCCCTCCACGCCGAGCGGACGCGACGCTGATCCGGCGCCGGATCAGGCGATGGCGGCGGGGTCGGAGCTCGCGCCCCAGGAGCGCAGCACCCAGGTGTCGCGGCGCGGGGTGAGCACGCCGTAGCCGCAGTTCGCCATGACGCCGAGGTACCCGGCGCCCTCGCGGCCCAGGCCGAGGAGCTCCTCGGCGGCCCCGCGGAGCACAGCGCCGTGGGCGACGACGGCGAGCGTCTCCTCCGCTCCGGCGCCGGCGACGATCTCGCGGATCGCTGCGACGACGCGGGCCGAGGACTCCCTGCGGCTCTCCCCGCCCGGGGGGCGCATGTCCACGCCGGACTGCCAGGCGGCGAGCTGGTCGGGCCAGATCTCCGCGATCTCCGACCGGGTGCGACCCTGCCATTCCCCGACGGAGATCTCGCGGAGCAGCGGGTCCGCCTCGAGCCCAGCGCCGGTCCGGGCCGCCAGGGCCTGGGCGGTCTCGTAGGCACGGGCGAGGTCGGAGGACACGATCCGGTCGATGCCGGAGCCGGCGAGCGCCTCGGCGGCCGCGCGGGCCTGGGAGCGGCCGAGCTCGTTGAGCGGGATGTCCGCTTGACCCTGGAATCGTCCTTCGGCGTTGTAGTCCGTCTGCCCGTGGCGCAGCAGGATGAGCGAGGCGACCACGGCTCAGGCCTCCGCGGTGCCGCGGGTCTCCGCGGCGTCAGCACCGGCGACGGCAGGCAGGTCGAGGTCGACGACCGGGCAGTCGCTCCACAGCCGCTCGAGGGCGTAGAACTGCCGGTCCTCCTCGGTGAACACGTGGACGACGATGTCGTCGAAGTCGATGAGCACCCAGTTCCCGTCGCCGTTCTCACGCCGCACGCGCTTGACGTCGTGCTCCTTGAGGAGCGCCTCCTCCACGCCGTCGACGATGGCCTTGACCTGGCGCTCGTTGGTCGCGGAGGCGATGACGAAGACGTCGGTGAGCGCGAGCTGGGCGCTGACGTCGAGGCCGACGATGTCGGTCCCGAGCTTGTCGGCGGCGGCTGCGGCGGCGGTGCGGGCGAGTGCGGTGGCTGCGGGAGTGGCCGTCACGCATGTCCTTTCGGGGGCATCGAGGTGCAGAGGGCGGGAGCGAGCGGGTCGGGAATCAGAAGATCAGCAGGAGCGCGATGACGACGAGGACGAGCGCGATCGCCGCAGACACCCCGAGCAGGACGTAGGGCACCTTCGAAGGACGCTCCCCGATGAGGATGTCGCCGTCCTGGCCGGTGACGTTGCGTGCGCTCAGCGGCGACGCGGGAGGGTTCTCGATCTCCTCGCCCACCTCCGCGTTGGGCAGATCCCACACCAGTCCGTCGGACTCGCCGTCCTCGTCGGCGTCGACCGAGGAGATCGGCTGGGTGGGCGGGTGCGCCGCGGCCCGACGCACCTGCTCGTCGTCCGAGGTGTGCTCGGCGGCGGGCCGGGAGACGATCGGCTCCTCGTCCGTCGACGTCGCGGGCCGTGCTCCGGCTCCGGTCTGCGTTCCGCCCGTCTTCGCGGACCCGCTCGGTGCGGTCCGGGCAGCGGGCCCGGCGGTGTCTCGACCGGAGTCGGACCCAGCGGACCCGGACTGCTCCTCGAGCTCGGCGCGGCGGGCGGCGTCCATCGCGGCCTGGGTGCGGGCGAGCGAGGTCGCGCCGGTCACCACCCGGATGCTCTGCGATGTGGGCGGATGCACCACCGGGGTGCGACGGGCGCGGGAGGCCGCCGCGCCGTTCGCCGCGGAGTCGTCCGGCCCGCCGAAGTCGAGTCCGGCCGGGTCTGCGGCAGACGCCGTAGCGGTGCTGATCTGCGGGCGTGCCGCGGCCTGGCGACGGGCGGTGAGATCATGGCCCGCGGTGTCCCGGGCCGGAGCGTCCGGGCGTACGGGGACCGGTTCTTCCGCAGAAGCGGGCGGAGGCGCCGGCGACGGCGCCGCAGGGGGTGCGGCGGGTGCGGACGCAGCGGACGAGTGCTCCGGAGCAGCACCGGGGCCGTTGCGCGGCTCACCGTCCTCCCGAGCGGGCTCGGCATCCTGCTCGCCGCTCGAGGGGCCGTCCTCCGCGTCGACCGGGGGCGGCTCGAGCCCGTGCTCGCGCAGGTAGCGCTTCCGCTCGGCACGAGTGGCGAAGTGCGGGATGTCATCGGCGCCGACGCCGGGCCGACCCGTGCCTCCCGGGAGGTTCCGGAGGTTGACGGAACTCGCTGCGTCGCGCGGAGCGGCCTCTCGCTGGGGGTGGTCCGACGCCAGCGGTCCGCGTTCGTGCCGGTCGGGCTCGAACGGCGTGTCTTCGAAGGCCGGGATCTCCGACTGCGGGGTCAGCGCCGAAGACGCAGACTCCGCGCGGGCGGCCGGAGGCGCCTGCTGGGCCGATGGCTGCTGGGTCGGGGCCTCGGTCCGAGCGGGATCTCCCGGCTGGGGAGAGGACTCCGTCGGTACGGCACCGGCAGCAGCCGCGCGCCGTTCCGCCTCCCGGCGTTCTCTGCGCGTCATGAACTGCTCAGCCATGCTCACTCCTGTACAACTCGTGTTTTGCGATGTACTGTACAACGCCGTCCGGCACGAGGTACCAGACCGGCAGATCGTCCTCCACCCGCGCCCGGCAGTCCGTCGACGAGATCGCCAGAGCCGGGATCTGCAGCAGGCTCAGGCCCTCCGTCGGCAGTCCGTCGACGACGAGCTCGTGGCCAGGTCGGGTCACACCGACGAAATGGGCCATCGAGAACAGCTCGTCGAGGTCCTTCCACGTCATGATCTGCGCCAGGGCATCGGCTCCGGTGATGAAGAACAGCTCGGCGGTCTCCCCGTACTCCGCCCGCAGATCCCGGAGGGTGTCGATGGTGTACGTGTCCCCCGGCCGGTCGACGTCGACGCGCGACACCGTGAAGCGGGGGTTCGACGCCGTCGCGATGACCGTCATGAGGTAGCGGTGCTCAGGCGGCGTCACCTCCCGCATGCTCTTCTGATACGGGCGTCCGGTAGGCACGAAGACGACCTCGTCGAGCGCGAACTTGGCCGCCACCTCGCTGGCGGCGACCAGGTGTCCATGGTGGATCGGGTCGAAGGTGCCGCCCATGACACCGACCCGGCGTGAGGAGAGACTCATATCAGTGGCGGTGCGAGATGCCCTTCCACGACATGGTGATGAACATCAGCAGCATGAGCGCCGCGAACGCGATGAGGCCGAAGAAGATCGGGTGCATCGGCAGGTCCACCACGGTGTGATGGGCCTCTTCGGCCTGGGCCAGCAGGATGGACGTCGTCACGGAGTGCTCCTTGTCTCACGACCGCGTGCGGTCGGGGTGATGGTCCTCAACAGTTTCTCATGCATTGTACGCAGGTGCCCCACGCGCCGTGCCGTGGGACGGGGATCGTGTCAGCCGCGGACCTGCCCGCTGCCGCGCATGATCCACTTGGTGGTGGTGAGCTGGGCCAGTCCCATGGGGCCGCGCGCGTGGAGCTTCTGGGTGGAGATCCCCACCTCCGCCCCGAGCCCGAACTCGCCGCCGTCGGTGAAGCGGGTCGACACGTTGATCCCGACCGCCGCGGAATCGATCGCCGCGACGAACCGCTCCGCCTTGTCGAGCTCGTTGGTCACGATGACCTCGGTGTGCCCCGAGGAGTAGGCGCGGATGTGCTCGATCGCCTCGTCGAGCCCGGCGACGATCTTCACCGCGAGCTCGAGCTGGAGGTACTCCTTGGCCCAGTCGCGGCGTGTCACCCGCTTGGTCCGCATGCCCTCGGGCGCGAACTGCGCGACGTCGGCGTCGGCGTGGACGACGACCCCGGCCTCGTCGAGCCGGGCGAGCAAGCGGGGCAGCACCCGCTTGGCGGCCTTCTCGTGGACGAGCAGGGTCTCGAGCGCGTTGCACACGCTCGGGCGCTGCGTCTTCGAGTTGATGACGAGGTCGCAGGCCATCCCGACCGGCGCGCTCGCGTCGAGGAACATGTGGACATTGCCCACCCCGGTCTCGATGACCGGGACGATCGATTCGCGCACGACTGCGGAGATGAGCTCCGCTCCCCCGCGCGGGATGAGCAGGTCGACGTGGTCGCGCGCCTGCATGAGTACCTTGGCGCCGTCGCGGCCGTACTCGTCGATCCCCTGCACGGCGTCGGCGGGCAGCCCGGTCGAGGCGACCGCGCGGCGCAGCAGCTCGATGAGCAGGGTGTTCGAGGAGCGCGCCGCGGAGCCGCCGCGCAGCACCACCGCGTTGCCGCTCTTGAGTGCGAGCACCGCGATGTCGACGGTGACGTTGGGGCGGGCCTCGTAGATCGCGCCGACGACGCCCATCGGCACGCGCTCCTGCCGCAGCAGGATGCCGTTGGGCAGGGTCCGGCCGAGCACGACGTCGCCCACCGGGTCCGGCAGCGCCACGACCTCGCGCACCGCGGCGGCGACTTCCGCGATCCGCTCGTCGGTGAGGGTGAGCCGGTCGATCATCGCCTCCGGGGTGTCCTTCTTCCGGGCGGTCTCGATGTCCTCGGCGTTCGCGGCCCGGATGTCCTCGGTGTTGTCCTCGAGGATGCGGGCGATCGCCTCGAGCGCGGCGTCCTTCTCCGTCGTGGAGGCGGCGGCGAGCGCGAAGGAGGCGGCCTTGGCCGCGCGCACCGTGCGGGTGACTCCGCGCACGGTCTTCTGGTCGATGTCGGGGGTGGGCGTGGGGATGTCGGTCATAGTGTTGCTTTCCTAGAACACCGCATCCGTGAGGACGAGGTCGTTGCGATGGATGACCTCTTTACGGTAGTCGCCGCCGAACCTGTCGCCAAGTGCGTCGATCGACATCCCGAACATGCCCGGCAGCTCGTGGGAGGCGAAATTCACCATCCCGCGCGCGATGAGGTCCCCGGCCGGATCGCGCACGTCGACAGGGTCCCCTGCCTCGAACTCGCCGCTCACCGCGGTCACTCCGGCGGCCAGCAGCGAGGTGCCGCGCCGCAGCAGCGCGCGCGCCGCCCCGGCGTCGACGTGGACGGAGCCGTGGGTCTCCGCGAGGTGGGCGAGCCACAGCAGGCGGGTCTGGCGCCGCCGGTGGGTGACCCCGAAGTACGTGCCGAGGTCCGCCCCGGCGAGCGCCGCACCGACCTGCGGGGCCGAGGTCAGCACGGTGGGGATGCCGGAGTCGGCGGCCATCGTCGCGGCCTGGACCTTGGTGAGCATGCCGCCGGTCCCGACGCCGGCCTCGCCGACCCCGCCGATCCCCACCGCCGCGAGGTCGTCGGATCCGGCGACGAAGGGCACGTGGACGGCCCCGGGGGTGCCGGGCGGCGCGGTGTAGAGAGCATCGACGTCGGAGAGCAGGACGAGCGCGTCGGCGTGGGCGAGGTGGGCGACGAGCGCGGCGAGCCGGTCGTTGTCGCCGAACCGGATCTCCCGCGTGGCGACGGTGTCGTTCTCGTTGACGATCGGCATGATGCCCAGCGCCAGCAGCCGGTCCACGGCGCGCTGCGCGTTGCGGTAGTGGGAGCGTCGGATGAGGTCGTCAGCGGTGAGCAGCACCTGGCCGGGGACCACCCCGTGCCCGGCCAGGGCATGGGTGTAGGCGGCCATGAGGAGGCTCTGGCCCACGCCCGCCGCGGCCTGCTGGGTGGCGAGGTCCTTGGGGCGCCGGGAGATCCCCATCGGCTCGAGCCCGGCGGCGATCGCGCCGGAGGACACGAGGATGACCTCGTGCCCAGCGGCGCGGTGGGCGGCGAGTGCCGCAGTGAGCGCGTGCAGGTGGGCGTGGTCGAGCCCGCCGGCCACGGAGGTGAGCGAGGACGAGCCGATCTTGACAACGACCCGCTTGGCGCCGGACACCGCCGTACGCACTGCGGCGAGATCGGCCCCCGCCCCGGCCGGAGCGGTCACGCGCCGGACTCCCGGGCGCGCTTCTCCGCGAGGCGCTCGGCCTCGAGCTCGGCGCGCGCCTCGGCCTTGGCATCCATCCGCTCGTGGAAGGCGGCCTTGCGCTCCTTGCGGGAGGCGCGCCCGGTCTCCTCGAGGCGCAGGTCGGTCCCGCGCTGGCCGAGCAGCTCCGCCCCGCCGACCATCGTCGGGTCCCAGTCGAAGACGACACCGGCCCCGGGCCCGATGACCACGGTGGAGCCCGGCACGGCACCGGCCTTGAACAGCTCCTCCTCGACGCCGAGCCGCTCGAGCCGGTCGCCGAGGTAGCCGACGGCCTCGTCGTTGGCGAAGTCGGTCTGCACGATCCAGCGCTCGGGCTTGTCGCCGAGGATCCGGAACACCGGCCCGTCGGCGGTCTCCTCGACCGTCACGCGGAAGCCGGCGTCGTCGACGGCCCGGGGCCGGATGACGATCCGTTCGGGCACGGCGGGCTCGGCCTCGCGGCGGGCGCGCTCGGCGGCGACGAGCTCGGCCATCGCGAAGGACAGCTCGCGCAGGCCGCGGTGGGACACGGCGGACACGTCGAACACGCGGTAGCCGGCGGCCTCGAGGTCGGCGCGGACGATATCGGCGAGGTCCTGCCCGTCGGGGATGTCGATCTTGTTGAGCGCGACGAGGGTGGGGCGCTCGGTGAGCGGGAGCAGGTCGCCGCCGTCATGGGCGATGTCGACGGCGTACTGCGCGAGCTCGGCCTCGATCGTCGCGAGGTCGGACACCGGGTCGCGGCCGGGCTCCCACGTCGCCATGTCGATGACGTGGACGAGTGCGGCGCAGCGCTCGACGTGGCGGAGGAACTCGAGTCCCAGGCCGCGGCCCTCGGATGCGCCCGGGATGAGTCCCGGGACGTCGGCGACGGTGAAGCGGACGTCCCCGGCCTCGACGACGCCGAGGTTGGGGACGAGCGTGGTGAACGGGTACTCCGCGATCTTGGGTCGGGCGGCGGACAGCGCGGCGATGAGGCTCGACTTCCCGGCCGACGGGAAGCCGATGAGCGCGATGTCCGCGACGGACTTGAGCTCGAGCACGAGGTCGCGGGTCTCGCCGGGCTCGCCGAGGAGGGCGAATCCCGGGGCCTTGCGCTTGGTCGAGGCGAGGGCGGCGTTGCCGAGCCCCCCGCGCCCACCGGCGGCGGCGACGAACTCCGTGCCGGGCTCGACGAGGTCGGCGATGACCTCGCCGGCGGTGCTCTTGACCACGGTGCCCACCGGCACCGGGAGCACCAGGGTCTCGCCGTCGGCGCCGTGGCGCAGATCGCCCTTGCCGATCCCGCCGTTGGGGGCGGAGCGGTGCGGGCTGCGGTGGTAGGGCA
The DNA here is from genome assembly GCF_040656435.1 of Brevibacterium sp. NPDC049920. Taxonomy (NCBI): domain Bacteria; kingdom Bacillati; phylum Actinomycetota; class Actinomycetes; order Micrococcales; family Brevibacteriaceae; genus Brevibacterium; species Brevibacterium sp. NPDC049920. The sequence goes on along the minus strand of NZ_JBFAMF010000007.1, from coordinate 227,538 downwards.
GCAGGGTGGTCGTCTGGTCGTCGACGAGGAGCACCACGTCGCCGCCGTCGCCCCCGTTCGCACCGTCCGGGCCGCCGAGCGGCTTGAACTTCTCCCGGCGGATCGAGGCGCAGCCGTTGCCGCCGTCGCCTGCGGAGACGTGCAGGGTGACGCGATCGATGAACTCCGTGGCCATGGCCGTCCTTTGCGTTCGGAGGGTGCGGGTACGGGAATGGGGCGAGCCCAGCGGGCTCACCCCATCCACGTGCGGAACGTGCTCAGCGGGCGCGTGCCCGCGAGCCGACCGGTGCTGCCGGTCGCTCGGCGTCTCAGCCGGCGATGATGTTGACGACCTTGCGGCCGCTCTTGGCACCGAACTCCACGGTGCCCGCCGCGAGGGCGAAGAGGGTGTCGTCGCCGCCGCGGCCGACGTTCTGACCGGGGTGGAAACGGGTGCCGCGCTGCCGGACGAGGATCTCACCGGCGCTGACGACCTGGCCGCCGAAGCGCTTCACTCCGAGGCGCTTGGCGTTGGAGTCACGACCGTTGCGAGTCGAGCTCGCTCCCTTTTTAGTTGCCATGGTTATTCTCCTGCGAAAGAAAAGTCGGTGTCGGTCTTACTTGATGTCGGTGATCTTGAGGCGGGTGAGGTCCTGACGATGGCCCTGCCGCTTCTTGTACCCGGTCTTGTTCTTGTACTTCTGGATCACGATCTTCGGACCGCGGAGCTCGTCGACGACCTCGGCGGAGACCTTCACCTGGGCGAGCTTGTCCGCGTCATGGATGACGGTGTCGCCGTCCACGTGCAGAACAGCGGCGAGCTCGACGGTGTCGCCTGCGGCCGCCTTCATACGGTTGACAGTGATGATGTCGCCGACGCTGACCTTCTCCTGATGGCCGCCGGCACGGACGATGGCGTAGACCATGTCGAACCTCTTCTCATGTGTTCTGCGCGGACAGCTCCGGGCTGCTCACGTCTGCTGTGACGGCAGCTCTCCCTTGGCCGAACGGGACCCGGGCGCCTGCCCATGATCCGCGCTGCCCATTGGAAGGAAGAACCCACCGTGGCGCTTGTGCACCGACGCACCATCGTACCGTCGTTCCGACCCCGGGGACAAATCGCACAGCGGGCGCGGCGGCGGTCTCAGCGCCCGTCGCGGTGCTCTTCGGCGATCCGCTCGTGATGGCGGATCACCTCGGCGACGATGAACGCGAGGAACTTCTCCGCGAACTCGGGGTCGAGGTTGGCCTCCGCGGCGAGCCGACGCAGCCGCTCGACCTGCCGTGACTCCCGGGCCGGGTCGGCGGCGGGCAGGTCGTGGCGCGCCTTGAGCTCGCCCACCCGCTCGGTGAGCTTGAAGCGCTCGGCGAGGATGTGGAGGAGGGCGGCGTCGACGTTGTCGATGCTGCCGCGCAGGCGGGCGAGCTCGGCGGGGATCTCAGCGCTCATCGTCGTCCTCGGTGTCGGGTGCGGTGGTGGCGGCGTCCGACGGCCGCGTCCCGGACTCCGCGACGGCTGCGGGCTCGGGTCCGACAGGCCGCTCCTCGTCCATGGTAGCGGGGGCCACCGGCCGGTCCGCGGCGACCTCGTGGGCGGAGGCGTTCATGATCCGGGCGATGACCGGCAGCCGGTCCCCGCCGTCGAGGTCGTCGAGCACCACCGGCGCGCCGGTGCCGTCGGTGAGCGGCAGCGTCCAGTTGGGGTACTCCTCGGAGGTGCCCGGTTTGTTCTGCGCCCGCGTCTCCCCCACGACATCGGCGAGCGCGACCCCGACGAGCTGGGCCGAGGTGCGGGCGAGGTAGGCGTGGAGGCCCACCGTCACCGGCCACACGTCGTCGATCGTGCCCACCATGGTGTCGGTCGGCTCGAGGTCGCCGGCCTCCGCGATGGTCTTGAGGGCGTCCTGCCGGTTGCTGCGCTCCCCGGTGTAGACCTCGCGGGGGTCGGCATCGAGCAGCCCGAGCTCCTCGGACAGCTCGATGTCGGCGAGGTTGAGGTACCCGGCGGTCGGATGCATGTCGTGGGTGTTGAGGGTTGCCAGGCTGAGCGAGCGGTAATCCCGGGGGTCGGTGAGTCCGGACTCGGTCTGCTCGAACCACAGCACCGAGGTGCCGAGCACCCCCAGCTCCGTGAGCCGCTCGCGCACCCCGGGGCCGACGGTGCCGAGGTCCTCGCCGATGACGAGCACGCCGGCCCGGTGCGCCTCGAGCGCGAGCACGGCGAGGATCGCCTCGGAGTCGTAGGAGACGTAGGCGCCGTCCTTGGCAGCGTTGCCGCGCGGCACCCACCACAGTCGGAACAGGCCCATGATGTGGTCGATGCGGATGCCGCCGGCACCGGTGAAGGCGGTGCGGAACAGGTCGCGCAGCGGGGCGTAGCCGGCGTCGGCGAGACGCCGAGGGTGCCACGGCGGCTGCGACCAGTCCTGGCCCTGCTGGTTGTAGAAGTCGGCGGGCGCACCGACGGTGGCATCGGTGGCGAGGAACGCGTCGAGGGTCCAGGAGTCGGCCCCGCCCGCGGACACGCCGACGGCGAGGTCGGTGACGAGACCGATCCGCATCCCGAGCTCGCGCGCGGTGCGCTGGGCCCGGCGCAGCTGCTCGGCGGCGATGAACTGCGTCCACATCCAGAACTCGATGTCCCCGGCGTGCTCGGCCTCGAACTCGCGCACCGCCTCGGCGCGCGGACCGGTCATCTCCTGCGGCCAGGCGACGCCGGTGGCGAGGATGCGCACCGTGTCCTTCCCGGAGCGTGCGCTGTCCTTCTGCAGGGACTTCGCGGCGCGCTTCGCCTTCGCCCCGCCGCTGCTCGCGTGGCGGTAGATCGCGTTGAAGACCGCCCAGTCGCGCATCCCCTGCGGTGCGCGCTCGACGAAACGGCGGAACTTCGCCCGACGGGCGGCGCCCACGGGGACCTTGTAGAGGAGCTCGAGGGCGGCGATCTTGTCCGCGATGATCCGGTCGCGGTCGATCGGATCGGCGGTGATCGCCGGCTTCCCCCAGCGCCGGGCGAGCGACTGGATCGCCAGCCGCTGGTCGGTGTCGATGTAGGCGGCCTCGGGGACGTCCTCGATCCGGATGTAGATCGGGTCGATCGCCTGGCGGCTCGACGGGAGGTACGGGGAGTTCTCCACCGGCGGCACCGGCGCCTGCGCATGGATGGGGTTGATGAGCACGAAGTCCGCGCCCTGTTCGGCACTGATCGCCATGAGGTCGCGGAGGTCGCCGAAATCGCCGGTCCCCCACGAGATGCGCGAGCGCAGCGAGTAGAGCTGCACGGTGATCCCCCAGGGACGACGGTGGCTGTCGGATGCCGCCATCGCGGCGGCGGTGACGTCCTCGACGGTGGGGACGGTGCGCGGAGCGACGATGAACGGCATGGTGTCCGCGCGGTGACCGCTCGTCAGGGTGATCGTGTGCTCGCCGAGCGGCAGGTCGGCGGGGATCGCCACCGTGCGCACCTGTCGCAGCACCGGCGCGCCCTCGGTCATCACGGTGCGCGTCTCCGTCACCGGCCCAACCTCGGTGAGCGGGACGCGGGTACCGGACTCGGTCATGAGCGACAGGCCGAAGCGCTCCCCCTCCGGCAGGGTGAACGGGATCCGCGCGGAGTCTCCGGCGAACTGGTGGGCGAACGCCGGCAGGGGCCGCGCGAAGCGCGCGTCGTCGAGGGCACGGAGCCCGTCCTCGACCTGCGCACGCGTCTCGCAGCGCGCACCGAGCGCGGTGAGCACGGCGGCGAGCGTGCGGTCGGGGATCTGCACGGTCTCGCCCTCGGCGGAGCGGTACTCGGGCTGGACGCCGAGCGCCTGTGCGAGCCGGTGGAGGGGCCCGGTCATGTCGGTGACGAAATGGGGCGCTGCGGATGAGGAGGACTGCTCTGCCATGCTCCCAGCTTAGTCGGACGGCGGGGCGATCCGGTGCGCGCACGACGGAGGCCGGAACCCCAGGGGTTCCGGCCTCCGCAGGTGCAGCTCAGCTAGGGCAGAGCTTCCGCGCGATCACAGGTTGCCCTGCTCCTGACGGATCTCGACGAGCTCCTGCTCGTCCTCGGCACCGAGCTCGTGCAGGGTGCCCGCCCTGCGGTCCTCGAGGTACTTCTTCATCTCGCGCTTGACGACCGGCATGAGCATGTACAGGCCGAGGATGTTAATGAAGGCGCACATGAACAGCGCGGCATCGGCGAAGTTGATGACCTGGCCGAAGGTCGCGACACAGCCGATGATGATGAACGCCATGAGGATGAGGCGGAACACGATGTCCGTGGCCTTGCGGCGGCCGAACAGGTAGTGCCATGCCTTCTCGCCGTAGTACGCCCAGGTGATGAGGGTGGAGAAGGCGAACAGGGTGACGGCGATCGCGAGCAGGATGGGCCACCAGCCGGCGATCGTGGTGAACGCGTCGGAGACCAGCGTGACGCCGTCGGGCGACACACCCTCCGCGGCGTAGTCCTGCTGCGCCTGCGAGTAGGAGGCCTGGTCGGCGATGATGATCGTCAGCGCGGTCATGGTACACACGACGACGGTGTCGATGAAGGGCTCGAGCAGGGCGACGAAGCCCTCGGAGACCGGACGACGGGTCTTCACCGCCGAGTGGGCGATCGGAGCCGAGCCGATGCCGGCCTCATTGGAGAAGGCCGCACGCTGGAAGCCGACGATCATGACGCCGAGGAAGCCGCCGGCGATGCCCTGCGGGCTGAAGGCGCCGGAGACGATCTCGCCGAAGGCCGCCGGGATGTGACCGAAGTTGCCGATGAGCACGATGAGGCAGGACACGACGTAGAGGATGCCCATGCCCGGGACGAGCTTGTCGGTGACCCGGCCGATCGACTTGATGCCGCCGATGATGACGAGGCCGACGAGGACGGCGATGATGATGCCGACGATGAGGCCGGCCCACTGGCCGCCGAGCACGCCCTCGCTGCCGCCGGTGACGTTCTTCAGCTGCGCGAAGGTCTGGTTGGCCTGGAACATGCCGCCGCCGGCGACGCCGAAGAGGAGGATGGCGATGGCGAACACGCCGGTGAGCACGGTGGCGACCGGGGTGGAGAACTTGCGGAAGGCGACGGGCAGGTACTTGAAGGGACCGCCGTGGACGACGCCGTCGGAGTCGATGGTGCGGTACTTGACGCCGAGTGTGCACTCGACGAACTTCGTCGCCATGCCGAGCAGACCGGCGACGATCATCCAGAAGGTCGCGCCGGGGCCGCCCATGGCGATCGCGGCGCCGACGCCGGCGATGTTGCCGAGGCCGACGGTGCCGGACAGCGCCGAGGACAGGGCCTGGAAGTGGGTGACCTCACCCGGGTCGTCCTTCGAGGAGTACTTGCCGCGCACCACCTCGAGCGCGACGCCGAAGCCGCGGAACTGGATGAACCCCGTGTAGATCGTGAACACCAGGGCGCCGATGATGAGCCAGGCGACGACGATCGGGAAGCTCACGCCGCCGATGGTGATCGGGAAGAAGATGATGTTCGAGAATGCGGTGACGAACGGGGACAGGATCGAGTCGACCTGCTGCTCGATCGGGGACAGTTCGGTCGCAAGGATGTCAGCCTGTATCGATGTTCTACTCATGGAACACTAAACTCCACGAGAATGTGACCTGGATCAAGCCAGGACAGGGTGGCGCCCGGTTTGGTTACTCAACTGTTACCTCGGTCACAGCAGGTGACGCGCACCACACTCCTTTCGGCCCAGCCTCGGCCCAGGTCGGACGGACGACAACGGCGGCCGGGGACCCAAGGTCCCCGGCCGCCGCTGGCACGTCCTGTGCGCTCCGAATCCGGCTGATCTCAGCCGCGTCGCGCGCTCAGCCGTCCATGCCGATCATGAGCACCGGCAGCGCCGCCTTCGTCTCCGCAGGCTTCGTCTCCGCCGGCTTGGTGTCCGCCGGCTTCTCGACCGGCTTCGACTCCGATGCCTGCGGTGCCGGCTCCGGCTTCTCCTGCACCTGCGGCGCCTGCTGGACACGGGTCGCGCTGTCCGCGCCGATCATCAGCGGCGCCGGGCCGGTGGGCTTCGTCGGTGTGCGCTTGGCACGCGGCTTCCGGGCGGCGCGCTTCGGCTCCGCCGGCTCGGCGTCCTCGGCAGGCGCAGTTCCGGGCACGGTGCCGGTTGCCCCGGAGTCGGCAGGCTGGGAGTCCTCGGTGCCGGAGTCGGACCGTGCGGGCTCGGACTGCACCGCGGTCGCGGGTGCGTCCTCGCTCCGGGTGTCCTCGCTCCGGGAGTCGTCGCTCTGTGCGCCGCCCCGCCTGCTCCCCCGGCCACGGCCGCGGCGGCTCGAGCGGCGACCCGCGGTCTTCTCCTCGGAGCCGTCCGAGCCGGGATCGGGATCACCCGACCCGCCCGTGCGGGATCCCTCGCCGGACTCGTCCGCTGCGGGTGTCCCGGCCGCGGTCCCGTCCCCGGGCACCTCCTCGGCGTCCGCGGCCGAGGCCTCCGCCGCGTCCTCGTCCTTCTTGAGGGTGGCCTTGGCGATCGCGGCGACCGCTGAGCGCGAGGCGTCCTGCTTCTCCTCGTCGATCGGCTCGGAGTCGTTCCGCCTCTGGTCCTGGCGGGAGTCCTTGGCGGAGTCCTGCCCCTTCCGGCGGCGCGAGGAACGGCCCTGCGACTGGCCGCGCCCGGATTGCTCCGGCTCGGTGCCCGGGAGCAGCAGGCCGCGCCCGGTGAAGTCCTCGCCCGCCTGGGCGAGCGACTCGGCCAGGCCGGTGCCGATCCTCTTGCGGGTCATCTGCACGAGTCCGAGCGAGGTCACCTCGGCGACCTGGTGCTTGGTGCGGTCCCGGCCCAGGCACTCGATGAGGCGCCGGACCACGAGGTCGCGGTTCGACTCGAGGACCATGTCGATGAAGTCGACGACGATGATGCCGCCGATGTCGCGCAGCCGCAGCTGGCGGATGACCTCTTCGGCCGCCTCGAGGTTGTTCTTCGTCACCGTCTCCTCGAGGTTGCCCCCGGAGCCGGTGAACTTGCCCGTGTTGACGTCGATGACCGTCATCGCCTCGGTGCGGTCGATGACGAGGGAGCCGCCCGAGGGCAGGTTGACCTTGCGATCGAGCGCCTTCTCGATCTGCTCGGCCACCCGGTAGTGCTCGAAGATGTCGCCGTCCGCCTCGTACCGGCTCACCCGGTCGAGGAGGTCGGGCGCGACGGCCTCGACGTACTCGCGGATGGTCTCCCACACCTTGTCGCCGTCGACGACGAGGGCGGAGAAGTCCTCGTTGAACACGTCGCGGATGATCCGGACGGTCATGTCGGGCTCGCTGTAGAGCAGCTGCGGGGCCTGCACCTTGGTCGACTTCGACTTCTTCTCGATCGACTCCCAGCGCTTCGACAGCCGTTCGACGTCGCGCCCGAGCTCCGACTCCGAGGCGCCCTCGGCGGCGGTGCGGACGATGACGCCGGACGAGCCGGGCACGAGCTCCTTGAGCACCTTCTTGAGCCGCTGGCGCTCGGTATCGGGCAGCTTGCGCGAGATCCCGGTCATCGAATTGCCGGGCACGTAGACGAGGAAGCGACCGGGCAGCGAGACCTGGCTGGTGAGCCGGGCGCCCTTGTGGCCGATCGGGTCCTTGGTGACCTGGACGAGCACGGGATCCCCGGGGTTGAGCGCGACCTCGATGCGGCGCGGCTTGCCCTCCATCCCGAGGACGTCCCAGTTGACCTCCCCGGCGTAGAGGACCGCGTTGCGGCCCTTGCCGATGTCGACGAACGCGGCCTCCATGCTCGGGAGCACGTTCTGCACCTTGCCGAGGTAAACGTTGCCGATGATCGAGGCGTGGGCCTTCGCCTCGCTGAGGTAGTGCTCGACGGCGATGCCGTCCTCGAGCACGACGAGCTGTGTGCGGCCATCGGTCTCGCGCACGAGCATGGTGCGCTCGACGGATTCGCGGCGGGCGAGGAACTCCGCCTCGGTGATGACGGGCCGGCGGCGACCGGCCTCGCGTCCCTCGCGCCGCCGCTGGCGCTTGGCCTCGAGCCGGGTCGAGCCCTTGAGACCGGTGACCTGGCTGTCGTCGGACCCTCCGCCCGCGGGCCTGCGGCTGCGGGTGCGGCGGCGCCGACGGCCGTTCGAGCCGTCCTCGGAGTCATCGTCGGCGGAGTCGTCGCCGCGGCCGGAATCGTCCTGGCCGCCCCTGCGATCCTGGTCCTGCTGCGAACCGCGGCCCGAACCGCGTCCGGAGCGGCGGCGGGACCGGTTCGAGCCACCGCTACCGGAGTCGTCGGTGTCTTCCGAGTCGTCTTCGGAGTCCTGCCCGTTCGACGCGTCGGAGTCGTCCTGCTGGTCGCGGTTGCGCGACCGCCGGCCGCGACCGCCGCGCCGACGGCGGCGCGGCTGGGAGTCGGAGTCGTCCGAGTCGTCGTCGGAGTCGTCGGTGTCGCGGGCATCGTCCCGGGAGTCGTCAGCGGAATCGCCGTCGCCGGAATCCTCGTTCCCCGAGTCGCCCGAACGCCGGCGGGAGCGGCGACCGGATCCGCGGGAGCGCGAGCGGCGGCCGTCGCGGCGGCCGCGGTCGTCGTCGCTGTCGCCCGCGTCCCCGGAGTCGTCGGAATCCTCGGAGTCGTCACGATTGTCGGTGTCGTCGTCCGCGGAGTCGTCGTCGAACTCGTCCACGTCGTCCTCGTCCCACTCCGAGTCGACCTGCTCGGCGAGCTCGGGATGGGGCGGCTGGAACAGCAGTCCTCCGCCGGTGGGGATCGGGGCGGCTTCGAAGGTCACCGGCTCCTCAGGGGCGGAGAACGCCTGGTTGAAGGCGAAGGGATTGCGGAGGTCCACCTGCGCGGGGGCGGCGGCCTGTACGGGGGCGGGATCGTCATGGTCGTCGGACTCGTCCGCACCGCTCACGGCGGACTCGAAGATCAGTCCGCGGTTGGCGACGGCGGAACGCGCCGAGCGCGGTGCCGACTCGTCCCGGGCGGCGCGGGGCGCCTCGGCCTCGTCCGGGTTCCCGGAGTCGCGGCGCACCGGCGGTGCGGCGGGCTCGCGGAGCGAACCGGCCGCATCGGCCAGTGAGTCGAGGCGGGCGCGGGTGTCCTCATCGACCTGACCGGATCCGTCCGTCCGGGATTCGTGCTCTGCGCGGAGGTTCTCGAGATCCGCGAGGATCCCGGCGGTGGGATCCTGCTGGTCCTCTGGGGTGTTCGTCATGGTGCACTGCTCCTAGCACCGAGCGGCGGGCGGCACACCGACTCGCCTGCGCTGCGGTTCGACCGGTGTCCGGGTGCGTACCCGGATCCAAAAACCTGTGGCGTACAGGGGCGGCTCGCGCGATAGTGTCGGCGCGGTGGCCAGGCCCATGCCGCTTCGTCTTGTTACCTGCCGGCGGGAGAGCCAGGCTCGGTGGAAGCGGGAGACCCGCTTGGTGTGAATGGCGGGTCGCCATGAACATTATGTCACAGGCGCCCCGGCAGACCGTCGAACGGGCCGCGGGACGGCGGGTGCCGCATGCCCGCGCTTGTGCCCGCGCACCGAGCAGGTGCATTCTGGCGGGGTGAGCGCATCGCATTCTTCCACCACCGACCACGAGCACGACGACGCGGAGTTCGGCGATTCCGGGTCCGACGGCACCCGGTTCGACGACGGCGAAGGACACCTCGACCCCGGGGCGCGTTCCGGGGGGCCCTGGTTCATGGACGAGGTCAAGCTCGGGATATTCCTCGTCGTGAGCTCGGTCATCGGCTTCCTCGCGTCCTTCGAACTCTCGATCGACAAGGTCCGGCTGCTCGAGAACCCCTCGGCGACGCTGTCGTGCGACTTCAATCCGTTCTTCTCCTGCGGCAGCGTCATGGCGTTCGAGCAGTCGCAGATCTTCGGGTTCCCCAATCAGTTCCTCGGGATCGCGGCGTTCATCTTCCCGCTCCTGCTCGGTGTCCTCCTCATCACCCGCACCCGGGTCCCCGGCTGGGTGATGGTCGGCCTGAATCTCGGCCTGCTCGCCGGCACCGTGCTCGTGATGTACCTCTACTACTCCTCGATCTTCGTCATCGGGATCGGCTGCCCGTGGTGCATCGTGGTGTGGACCGTGACGATCCCGCCGTTCTGCGTGGTCACCGGTTACAACGTCATCGCCGGGAACCTCGGCGCCGGGCTGCGCGACAACGGGGTCGTGCGGGCGATCGCCGGCACCGCGCTCATCATCGCCGTGCTCTGGCTGATCCTCGTCTATGCGTCCATCGTGTTCCGCTTCTGGGTGTTCTTCGGCTCGCTCGTCGGCTGACGGGAGAGCTCCAGGAGCTCGAGCAGCTCCGGGTGGTTCGCGTCGAACGCAGGGCGCTCGGAGCGGATCCGGGGCAGCGAGGTGAAGTTGTGGCGCGGCGGCGGGCACGAGGTCGCCCACTCGAGGGAGGAGCCGTAGCCCCACGGGTCGTTCACCGTGACCTTCGGTGCCTTGCGGGCGGTGACCCAGACGTTCCAGAAGAACGGGATCATCGACAGGCCCAGGATCAGCGAACCTACGGTGGAGATCTGGTTCATCCACGTCCAGCCGTCCTGCGGCAGGAAGTCCGCGTACCGGCGCGGCATGCCATCGGCACCCATCCAGTGCTGGATGAGGAACGTCATGTGGAAGCCGATGAACAGCAGCCAGAAGTGGATCGTGCCGAGCGACTCGTTGAGCATCCGGCCCGTCCACTTCGGCCACCAGAAGTAGAACCCGGCGAACATCGCGAACACCACGGTGCCGAAGATGACGTAGTGGAAGTGGGCGACGACGAAGTACGAGTCGGACACCTGCTGATCGAGGACCGGGCTGGCGAGGATGACCCCGGTCAGCCCGCCGAACACGAACGACACGAGGAACCCGAGGGACCAGAGCATCGGAGTCTCGAAGGTCAGGGAACCGCGCCACATCGTGCCGATCCAGTTGTAGATCTTCACACCCGTCGGCACCGCGATGAGCATCGTCATGAACGCGAAGAACGGGAGGAGGACCGCACCGGTGACGTACATGTGGTGGGCCCACACGGTGACGGACAGCGCGGCGATCGCGATCGTCGCGTAGACGAGGCCCTTGTACCCGAAGATCGGCTTGCGGCTGAAGGCCGGGAAGATCTCCGACACGATGCCGAAGAACGGCAGTGCGATGACGTACACCTCGGGGTGGCCGAAGAACCAGAACAGGTGCTGCCAGAGGATCGGCCCACCGTTCTCGGGGCTGAAGAGATGCGCTCCGGCGATCCGGCCCGCCGCCAGGCCCAGCAGCGCCACCGCGAGCGGCGGGAAGGAAATGAGGACGAGCATGCCGGTAGGGAGCACGTTCCAGGTGAAGATCGGCATCCGGAACATCGTCATGCCCGGAGCCCGCATGGTGATGATCGTGGTGATGAAGTTCACCGAGCCGAGGATGGTGCCGAAGCCCTGGAACGCCAGGCCCATCGCCCACAGGTGTCCGCCGAGCCCGGGGGTGAAGGTCGTGTTGCTGAGCGGGGCGTAGGCGGTCCAGCCGAACGAGGCAGAACCCTGCGGGGTGAGGAAGCCGGCGATCGCGATGAGGCTGCCGAACAGGAAGAGCCAGAACGCGAAGGCGTTGAGGCGCGGGAACGCGACGTCCGGCGCGCCGATCTGCAGCGGCATGATGACATTGGCGAAGCCCGCGAAGAGAGGGGTGGCGAACATCAGCAGCATGATCGTGCCGTGCATGGTGAACAGCTGGTTGTACTGCTCCTTCGTCTCGATGATCTGCATCCCGGGCTCGAACAGCTCGAGCCGGATGAGCAGCGCCATGACGCCGCCGATGCAGAAGAACGTGAAGGACGCGATGAGGTACATGTACCCGATGGTCTTGTGGTCCGTCGAGGTGATCCACTCGACGAACGGTGCGCGCCGTCGCACGGGTGGCCGCTCGGGTGTCGGTGTGCGTCGTCCGGTGTCGGGGATCTCGGTTGCGCTCGTCATGACCGCGCCTGCTTCCATCGGCTGGAATGTGCGCGACGGGTCGGCGGTGGCCCTCCTCGCGCGGCCCGGAGATCGACCGGGGGCCATTCCGGTTCCTCGAGCTTCCCACCCGGGCACCGGCCGGTCTACGGATCGGACGCCTCGGACGCGAACTGCGCGGTATCCCGCAGAAACCGCGCAATTCCGCGCAGTTCGTGGGATACCGCGCAGTCCGGCGCGGGGCCGGCCCATGAGTGGGAGCCGGCCGGTGGGCGTCTCAGCCCTCGGGGAACCAGATCGCGATCTCGCGCGCGGCGGATTCCTCGGAGTCGGAGCCGTGGACGAGGTTCTTCTGCACGTTCAGCCCCCAGTCGCGGCCGAGGTCGCCGCGGATGGTGCCCGGGGCCGCAGTCGTCGGGTCGGTGGTCCCGGCGAGCGAGCGGAAGCCCTGGATGACCCCGTGGCCGGATGCGACGAGCGCGACGAGCGGCCCCTCCGACATGAACTCGACGAGCGGCGGGTAGAAGGGCTTGCCCTCGTGCTCGGCGTAGTGCGCGGCGAGCTGTTCGGGGGTGGCCCGGAGGAGCTCGAGGCGTTCGACGGTGTAGCCCTTGGTCTCGATGCGGGCGATGATCGCTCCGATCAGTCCGCGTTCGACGCCGTCGGGCTTGACGAGCACGAGAGTGCGTTCGGTCACGAGGGGTTCTCCTTCAGGGATCTCGGTTTCGCAGGCGGCGGCCGGTGTGCGGCGCCGCGATCAGTCTAGGACATGCAGGGCCCGGCGCACCGGGCGAGACGGCCTCGGGCCGGTGCACCGGGCGAGACGGTCCCGGTCGGGCGCACCGGGGCCGCGCCGGCGCTCAGCGGCCCCAGGCGGTGAGCTCGCGATCCATCCGCCGCCCCCAGTAGACGGCGACCGCCCACATCACCCCGAACACGGCCCCGACGAAGAACAGCGAGGTCATGACGAATCCGGCGGCGAGGATGAGGATCTGCGCGAGCCAGCCGAGCGCGATCCCCGCGCTGCGCTGTCCGCGACGCCGTGGCAGGGTCGCCACCGCAAGGATGCACAGTGCCGCGAGCGCGGTCGCACCCCCGATCACCCAGCCGAAGGGCACGGGCCGCAGCCCGAAGCCGGCGAGCGCGGCGAAGTAGATGACGAGCACCTCGGAAACGAGCACGGTCGCGCACAGCAGCGGGATCTTCGACTTCTGGGCGGCCGCGCCGGTCATGAGGCGTCCTTCCGGCCGAGCAGCGTGCGCGCCTCGGCGACGGTGGTGAGCGAGCCGGTGACGACGATGCCGACTCCCGGTTCGCCATCGGCGAGTGCGAGGTCGATCGCCTCCATGAGGGCCGCGTTCATGTCCTCGGCGCCGATGACATCATCGGGGTCCCACCATTCGCCCGCCGCCGCGGCGAGCTCCTCGCGCGGCAGTGCGCGTTCGGAGCGGGCCTCGGTGACGACCACCCGGTCGGCGAAGCGGTGGACGTGCTCGAGCACGCCGTGGAGGTCCTTGTCGCCGAACATCGCGAGCACGGCGACGACCTCGCGGAAGTCGAAGGCCTCCTCGATGGTGTCGGCGAGGACGCGGGCGCCGTCCGGGTTGTGCGCACCGTCGACGAGGATCGTCGGCTCGCTCCGGAGGATCTCCGCGCGTCCCGGCGAATCGACCTGGGAGAACCCCTGGGCGACGGTCTCCGCATCGAGCGGCTTCTCCCCGTCGGACAGGAACCGCTCGCAGATGGCGAGCGCGAGCGCGGCATTGTGCACCTGGTGCGCTCCGTGGAGCGGGAGGAACAGGTCCGGGTAGATCCCGAACGCGCCGCGGAGCGTGACGAGCTGGCCGTCGACGGCCTGCTGCCGGGAGATCACGGCGAAGTCGCTGTCCTCCCAGGCCGCGCTCACTCCGCGCTCCTCGATCTGCGCGGTGAAGGCGGCTGCGGCCTCCGGGTCCTGCCGGGCCAGCACGGCAACCGGGTCCGGGGCCGGACTCGGGTCGACGGTGCGGTCGAGGATCCCGGCCTTCGTCGTGGCGATCGCGGTGAGATCGGGGCCGAGGAACGCGGTGTGGTCGAGGCCGACGGGGGTGAACCCGCACACCTGGGCGTCGGCGACGTTCGTCGAGTCCCATTCCCCGCCCATCCCGACCTCGAGCACCATGACGTCGACGGGGGCGTCGGCGAACACGGCGAGGGCGAGGACGGTGAGGGCCTCGAAGTACGTCAGCCGGGCCCGGCCGGCCGCCTCGAGCTCGGCGTCGACGACGGCGAGCACCGGCGCGATCTCGTCGTGCACGCGCACGAACACCGGTTCGGGCACCTCGGCGGAATCCACCGCGATGCGCTCGGTGACCCGGTGGAGGTGGGGGCTGGTGAAGCGGCCCACGCGCAACCCGTGCGCGGTGAGCAGCGCATCGACCATCCGGACGGTCGAGGACTTGCCGTTCGTGCCGGTGATGGTGATGACCGGCGCCGCGGTGTGGACGTCGCCGAGCAGCTCGCAGGCCCTGCGCGTCGCGTCGAGCCGCGGTTCGACCATCGTCTCGCCGGCCCGCGCGAGCAGCTCGGCGTAGACGCGGGCGAGGTCTGCGGTGCCGCGCGCGTCGGCCGGCAACGGGCGGTCCTCGGAGGTCCCCGTCACCGCCTCGACGGCAGGGGCGTCCGGGTCGTCGGGCAGGAGCGGGGCGAGCTCGCCGCCGGGGAGACCGTCGGGAAGCTCCTCGGGGAGGTGCTGATCCGTCATGCGCGGCTCACCTGCAGGCGCGCATCGGGGTGGAGCTCACCGGCCGGGAACACGCCCTCCTCGGACTCCGGCAGCGGTGCGGCGGTGAGCTCGAGCCGCTCGGTGAGCGTCTCCCCCTGCACCAGCTCGGTATGGGCGCGGAGGTGGTCGAGCGCGGGCTCGGGGGCGGAGATCGTCACCCGGATGCGGTCGGAGACGTTGAGGTCGAGCTGCTTGCGGGCGTTCTGGATCGCGCGCACGGTGTCGCGCGCCGCACCCTCCGCCTCGAGCTCGGGGGTCACGGCGGTGTCGAGGGCGACGAAGCCGGAGTCCATCGCGGCGAGCGCGGCATCGGCGCCCCCGGCGTCGGCGACCTCCTCGAGCGTGTACTCGCCGTCGACGAGCTCCATGCCGCCGGCGGTCACGACCCCGTCGACCACCGACCAGTCGCCGGTCTTCGAGCCCTTGATCGCCTGCTGCACCTGCTTGCCCAGGCGCGGGCCGGCCGCGCGGGCGTTGACGGTGAGCTTCTGCTCGAGGGTGAAACCAGCGGCCGCAGCCTTCTCGAGCGGCAGCACGGTGACCTGCCGCACGTTGAGCTCGTCGGCGATGATCGCGGTGAAGTCCTCGCCGAGCGCGGTGTCGGTGGCGACGGTGAGCCCGGCCAGCGGCAGCCGCACGCGCAGGCTGTTCGCCTTCCGCAGGCTCGAACCGGTGGAGCACACGTCCCGGGTCCGGTCCATCGCGGCCACGAGCTCGGGGTCGGCGGTGAACAGGGAAGCATCCGGGTAGTCCTGCAGGTGGACGGAGCGCTCGCCGGTGAGGCCGCGGTAGATCTCCTCGATGGTGAACGGGATGAGCGGGGCGGCGGCACGGAGGAACGCTTCGAAGCACGTGTAGAACACGTCGAAGGACTCGCGCGTGTCCGGGGTGCCGTCCCAGAACCGGCGCCGCGAGCGGCGCACGTACCAGTTGGTGAACATGTCGAGGTGCTCGCGCACCATGTCGCAGGCGCCCCAGATGTCGTAGGTGTCCATGCGGGCCTCGAAGGCGCGGAGGAAGTCGTGCGTCTTCGCCAGCAGGTAGCGGTCGAGCACCCGGGTCGACTCGTAGCGGGGGCGGGCGGCGTAACCGGTCTTCTCACCCGAGTCGGAGTCCGCGGAGTTCGCGTAGGTGGCGAAGAAGTGCCAGGCGTTCCACAGCGGCAGGATGACCTGGCGCACGCCGTCGCGGATGCCCTGCTCGGTGACGACGAGGTTGCCGCCGCGCAGGATCGGGCTCGACATGAGGAACCAGCGCATGGCGTCGGAGCCGTCGCGGTCGAGGACCTCGTTGACGTCGGGGTAGTTGCGCAGGCTCTTCGACATCTTCTGGCCGTCGGAGCCGAGCACGATCCCGTGGGAGATGCAGTTGAGGAACGCCGGGCGGTCGAACACCGCGGTGGCGAGCACGTGCAGGGTGTAGAACCAGCCGCGGGTCTGGCCGATGTACTCGACGATGAAGTCGCCCGGGAAGTGGTGGTCGAACCAGTCGCGGTTCTCGAACGGGTAGTGCACCTGGGCGTAGCTCATCGACCCGGAGTCGAACCACACGTCGAGGACGTCGGTGACGCGGCGCATCGTCGACCTCCCCGTCGGGTCGTCGGGGTTGGGCCGGGTGAGCTCGTCGATGAACGGGCGGTGGAGGTCGGGCTCCCCGGCCTCGTTGCGCGGCAGCCGTCCGAAGTCGGCCTCGAGCTCGGCGAGCGAGCCGTAGACGTCGGTGCGCGGGTGCTCGGGGTCGTCGGACACCCACACCGGGATCGGCGAACCCCAGAAGCGGTTGCGGGAGATCGACCAGTCGCGGGCGTTGGACAGCCACTTGCCGAACTGACCGTGCTTGACGTTCTCCGGCACCCAGGTGATCTGCTCGTTGAGCTCGACCATCCGGTCCTTGAAGGTCGACACCGCGACGAACCAGCTCGACACCGCGCGGTAGATCAGCGGGGTGCGGCAGCGCCAGCAGTGCGGGTAGGAGTGCTCGTAGGTCTCGTGGCGCACGAGCAGCGCGCTGCGCCCGGCGAGCGGACCGGTGTGATGCTTGAGGTCGGCGATGATCGGCTTGTTCGCGTCGAACACCTGCTGGCCGGCGTAATCGTCGACGGGGTGCTCGAAGCAGCCGCTGTCGTCGACGGGACGCGCCGCCCGGATGCCGTAGGTGTCGGTGAGGACCTTGTCCTCCTCACCGAAGGCCGGCGACTGGTGGACGATGCCGGTGCCGTCCTCGGTGGTGACGAAGTCGGCCTCGAGGATCGTGTGCATCCGCTCTCCGAACTCCTCCTGGCGTCCCTCGAAGTACGGGAACGGCGGCTCGTAGCGGCGGCCGGCGAGCTCGGGGCCGGGCACGGTGGCGACGACCTCGGGCTCGGCGCCGAGCTCGCTGGCGTAGGCGGCGAGGCGCTCGCGGGCGAGGACGAGGACATGCCCCTGCAGCTCGGGGGCGGCGTCCTCGCCGGGGAACACGGCGACGTACTCGACCTCGGGGTTCGCGGCGACGGCCTGGTTGCTCGGCACCGTCCATGGGGTCGTCGTCCAGATGAGGACGTACTGCTCGGCGGAGTCGACCTCGGCGCGGCCGGTGCCGAGCTCGACGGGATCGAGGAGCCGGTAGCCGATCGTCACCGAGGGGTCCTGACGCATCTTGTAGACGTCGTCGTCCATCCGGAGCTCGTGGTTGGACAGCGGGGTCTGATCGCGCCAGCAGTAGGGCAGCACGCGGTAGCCCTCGTAGACGAGGCCCTTGTCCCACAGCTGTTTGAACGCCCAGATGACGCTCTCCATGTACTCGACGTTGAGCGTCTTGTAGTCGTTGTCGAAGTCGACCCAGCGACCCTGCCGGGTGACGTACTCCTGCCATTCGTCGGTGTACTTGAGGACCGAGGCGCGGCAGGCGGCGTTGAACTCGGCGATGCCCATGTCGGAGATCTGGGACTTGTCGGTGATGCCGAGCTGGCGCTCCGCCTCGAGCTCGGCGGGCAGTCCGTGGGTGTCCCAGCCGAAGCGGCGCTCGACCCGCTTGCCGCGCATGGTCTGGTAGCGCGGCACGACGTCCTTGACGTAGCCGGTGAGGAGGTGGCCGTAGTGCGGCAGGCCGTTGGCGAAGGGCGGTCCGTCGTAGAAGACGAACTCGTTCTCCCCGTTCTCACCGGCGGGCCGGTTGTCGATCGAGGCCTGGAAGGTGCCGTCCTCCTCCCAGAACCGCAGCACATCGGCTTCGATGGCGGGGAACCGCGGAGAGGCGGTGAGCCCGAAGGCGGAGGTCGACTTCTTCGGGTAGAGCGGAGCGGAATCGTGCTGTTCGGTCATGAGCGTCCCTCGGGGTTCGTCCGGTTCGATGGTGTGTCGGTTCGATCCGTGCGAGGACGACATCACTGCCGCGGTACCACCCCGCTTATCCGCCCACCCGCCGGGTCGAGCCCGGACCTCCGACCTGCCCGGACCGATGTCGGGGCAGATGATCGGTCCGCGGCTCCGGTGGGGAGCGGATCGCTCATTCCTGCAGGCTGTGACGGGCCCACCCGTCCGGTTCTACTGGGCCGCGGCGCCACGCCCGAGGCGGACGCGCGCGGCTGTTCTTCCGAATGCTCCCCGGTGATGGCCGGATCAGCGCAGTTCCTCAGTCTAGCGCACGGCCGCACGGGGTCCAGTCCACCGTCGCGCCCGCGCGCCCGCTGCCGAACTGCGCGGTATCCGACGACTGCCGCGCAATTGCGCGCGCGGATTCGGATACCGCGCAGTTCGAGCCCGCTGGGCCGGCCGGGACCCCGGGGTCCAGGCGGGCCTCAGAGGCCCTGGTGCCTGGCGACCTTGTGCTGGGCGGCCTGGGCGATCGGGCGGATGACCATGAGGTCCACGTTGAAGTGGTGCGGCCGGGTGAGCGTGTAGACGACGGCGTCGGCGCAGTCCTCGGCGGTGAGCGGGTTCTCCACGCCCTCGTAGACCTTGTCGGCCTTCTCCTGGGATCCCAGCCGCTTGCGGGAGAACTCCTCGGTGGCGACCATGCCGGGAGCGATCTCGATGACCCGCACCGGCTGCCCGGCGAGCTCGAGGCGCAGGGTCGCGGCCGTCGAGTGCGAGCCGTGCTTCGCCGCGACGTACCCGCCGCCGCCCTCGTAGGCCTGGTGGCCGGCGGTCGAGGACATCACGACGATGTCGCCGCGCCCGGACTCGACGAGCGCAGGCAGCAGCGCCTTGACGCACCGCACCACGCCGAGCACGTTGATGTCGAACATCCGCCGCCAGCCGTCGACGTCGGCCTCGGCCACGGTGTCGGTGCCGAGCGCGAACCCGGCGTTCGCGACGAGCGCGTTGACGGGGCCTCCGGCGACGACCTGCTCGGCCATCCGGGCGACGTCGGCGTCGCTCGTCATGTCGGCGACGACGACCTCGGCCCCGGTCTCGGCCGCGAGCTCGGCGAGCCGGTCCTCGCGGCGGGCGACGGCGACGACGTCCCACCCCTCCCGGCGGAGGCGGCGGACGGTGGCCGCTCCGATTCCCGAGCTCGCTCCGGTGACGACTGCGCGCAGATTGGACATGGCTCCTCCGTGTTCCTGGTGGTCGAGTTCCCGGTCACCCGCGGTCACGGGTTCGGCGGTCCTGCGGCCAGCCTACCGGGGTGCGCCGCCGGTGGGCGGAACCGTGCCCGAGGCGCCCGCGGCCCGGCAGGACCGAGCCCGAGCCCCGCGGTTCCTGCACCGGCCGGCACGATCTGCACAGGATCCGCAGGCTCCTGCAGGTCGCGTGGGAGCCCCGACCGGTCGGCGAGCGACCGACGCCCCGGTGAGCGCGCTCAGCACCCGGGCGTCCCGAGGTGGGAGGGGCCGGACCCCGTCGACCCGGTGCCCGGAGAGCCGTCGCGGAGAGAGTCCTCGGCGGCGAGTCGGCGCATCCACCGGCGCGGCGGCCGCCCCTCCCCGAATGCGGCCCGCACGAGCGGGGTCCGCAGCGCGATCATCGTGAGGACGGTGCACACGAGGGTGTAGACGATCGGCATGACGAAGCCGTGGAGCGCGACGTCGCCGAGGCTCGACGGGCCGCCGATGAGTTCGCGCATGGGGAACAGGAGCAGCGGGTGGAGGAGGAACACGCCGAAGGAGTACGGATAGAGGCGAGTGAGGAGCCCGAACCCCGAGCGCATGGAGAAGTGGAGGAGGAGGTAGGCGGCGAGCGACATCGCCACGACCATGGGCGAGAGGTACTCGTAGGAGAACTTCCACGGCTTCTCCCCCGGGCCGAACCCCGCCCACAGGAAGGTCGACAGCACACCGGAGGCGAACACGAGTGCGGCGATCACGGCCTGCCGGCGGGTGAGGATCCAGTCGCGCAGCACCCAGCCGAGCACGTAGTAGCCCATCATCGGCAGGAAGCGGGTGGCCGCGTTGGACTCCCCGACCCCGAACGCCGAGGCGAAGATCCCGTCGGCCATCCCGATCCCGAGCAGGATGAGCGCGGTCCCCCACTGGACCCGCCGCGAGCCGTGCGTGGACAGGAGCCGCATGAACGGCGTGAGGAGCGTGAGCCCGGCGAGCACGTAGAGGAAGTAGAGCTGGACGAACGGCGAGCCCGAGGCGATCGCGAGGATCGGATCCCAGTCCGACTCCCGACCGCCCATGTAGTAGAGGCGGAACAGGACATATATCACGGTCCACACGACGAGCGGGATCCCGATCCGGAAGACCCGCTTGAGGAGGAACTCGCGTGGTCGGCCGCCCTTGGCCGGATCGAGGGCGAGCGCGCCGGCGATCATGAGGAACACCGGAACGGACCAGCGGGCGGAGGAGTCGATCGCATTGGCGAGCCACCACGCGCTCGTCCCGAGATCGGTGTACCGGGTCTCCACGGTGTCGCCGATCGCGTGGATCGCCACGACAGCGATGATCGCCAGCGACCGGGCGGGGTTCATCCAGCCGGTCGAGGTGGGCGGGGGGTTGTCCTCCCCCACGCGTCCGAGCAGTGCCATGCCACCATCGTGCCACGGCAGCGCGCCGCGACGGTCCCGCCTGTTTGGATTGCACCTGCACCGGTGCGAGAATCTGAGCACTATGACTCAACCTGCCTCGCGCACACATGACTCGGTGCATCTCCCGGACAAGCCGGCCCTCGAGGGCCTCAAGGACAAGTGGGACGCGAACTGGGGTGAGTCCGGCGTCTACGCGTTCGATCCCGACACGCAGCGCGACGCCGTCTACTCCATCGACACTCCCCCGCCCACCGCCTCGGGCTCCCTGCACGTGGGGCACGTGTTCTCCTACACCCAGACCGACATCATCGCCCGCTACCAGCGGATGACGGGGAAGAACGTGTTCTACCCGCTGGGCTGGGACGACAACGGCCTGCCCACCGAGCGGCGGGTGCAGAACTACTACGGCGTGCGGTGCGAGCCCAGCCTGCCCCACGAACCGGGCTTCACCCCGCCGGCCAAGCCGGCGAAGAACCCGCGGGACTTCGTGCCGGTGTCCCGGCAGAACTTCATCGAGCTGTGCGAGCAGCTGTCCGCCGACGACGAGAAGGTCTTCGAGGACCTCTTCCGCTCCGTGGGCCTGTCGGTCGACTGGAAGTACACCTACCGCACGATCGACGACACCTCGCGCGCGGTGAGCCAGCGGGCGTTCCTCGCCGACCTGGCGGGCGGCCACGCCTACTCCACCGATGCGCCGACGATGTGGGACGTGACCTTCGGCACCGCGGTCGCCCAGGCCGAGCTCGAGGACCGCGAGAAGGAGGGCGCCTACCACCGGGTGGCATTCCACCCGGCCGCCGCTGACGGCACCGCCGACACCTCCGTCGACCCGATCATCATCGTCACTTCGCGCCCGGAGCTCATCCCCGCCGTCGTCGCGCTCGTCGCCCACCCCGACGACGAGCGCTACCGGCCGTACTTCGGCACCACGGTGGTGTCCCCGCTGTTCGGCGTGTCCGTCGAGGTCCGCCCCCACGAGCTGGCGAAGGCCGACAAGGGCACCGGCATCGCCATGGTCTGCACCTTCGGCGACCTCACCGACGTCACCTGGTGGCGCGAGCTCGACCTGCCCACCCGCCCCGTGATCACCCGCGAGGGGCGTCTGGCCCGCGAGGTCCCCGAGTGGATCGCGGACTCGCCCAAGGCCGATGCGGCCGAGCTCTACACGCAGCTCGCCGGCAAGACGACCTTCACCGCCCGCAAGGACATCACCGAGCTCCTCCGGGAATCCGGCGACCTGCTCGCCGACCCGGAGCCGATCACCCACCCGGTGCCCTTCTACGAGAAGGGCGACAAGCCGCTCGAGGTCGTCACCAGCCGCCAGTGGTACATCCGCAACGGCGGGCGCTCGGCCGAGCTGCGCGACGCCCTCGTCGAGCGCGGGCGCGAACTCACCTGGTACCCCGGATTCATGCGCTCGCGCTATGAGAACTGGGTCGAGGGCCTCAACGGCGACTGGCTCGTCTCCCGCCAGCGCTACTTCGGCGTGCCGATCCCGCTGTGGTACCGCCTCGACGCCGAGGGCAGCCCCGACTACTCCTCTCCGATCGTGCCCGAGGATGCCGCGCTGCCCGTCGATCCGCAGGCCCAGGCTCCCACCGGGTTCAGCGAGGATCAGCGCGATCAGCCCGGTGGCTTCACCGGCGACCCGGACGTCCTCGACACCTGGGCGACCTCCTCGCTCACCCCGCAGATCGTCGGGGGCTGGTCGCGGGACCAGGCGCTGTTCGACACGGTCTTCCCGTTCGACCTGCGGCCGCAGGGTCACGACATCATCCGGACCTGGCTGTTCTCCACCGTGGTGCGCGCCAATTCGCTCAATGATTCGATCCCGTGGACGAACGCCGCGCTCTCGGGCTGGATCCTCGATCCGGACCGCAAGAAGATGTCGAAGTCCAAGGGCAACGTCGTCGTGCCGAGCGACATCCTCCAGGAGGCGAAGCCCGGGTTCGGCCCGGACGCCGTGCGCTACTGGGCCGCGAGCGCCCGGTTCGGCGCGGACACCGCCTACGACGTGTCGCAGATGCAGATCGGCCGGCGGCTGGCGATGAAGCTCCTCAACGCCTCGAAGTTCGCGCTCGCCCAAGGTGTGCATTCCCGACTCGTGGGACGCGGCGAGCTCATCACCGAGCCGCTCGACCGGGCGCTGCTGACCTCGCTGCGGGCCACCGTGGCCGACTGCGGCACCCATATGGCCGCCTACGACTATGCCCACATGCTCCGCGCCGCGGAATCCTTCTTCTGGGAGTTCACCGACGACTACGTCGAGCTCGTCAAGGACCGGTCCTACGGCGCCGACGGGGAGGCCGCCCAGCTGTCGGCGCATGCGACGCTGGCCACCGCACTCGACGTGCTGCTGCGACTGTTCGCCCCGATCACGCCCTTCGTCACCGAAGAGGTGTGGTCGTGGTGGCGCGAGGGCTCCGTCCACCGGACCGCCTGGCCGACCGTCGAAGCGCTGCCGGAGTTCTCCGCCGCCGAGGCGCCCGCCGGCATGCTCGCCGACGTCGCGACGGTGCTCGGCGAGGTGCGCCGCACGAAGACCGAGGCGAAGGTCTCGCAGAAGACGGAGATCACCCGCGCCGTGGTCACAGCCGTTCCCCGGATCATCGAGCTCGTCACACTGGCGGAATCTGACCTGCGTGCCGCCGGCCGGGTGAAGGACTGGGAGCTGCGTGCCGTCGACGGTGCGGAGCTCGCCGTCGCCGAAGTCGAGTTCGCTATGGCGGATCCGCAACGCTGAGGCCTCGTCCACGGAGCTCCGGGGATCTAGGCTGGGGAGTGCGAGCCACCGCTCGCACTCCCCTTCTTTGTCGTCACGAGGAGCCCCTGATGCGAAGCGAACTCTTTGCCAAGCGCAATGCCGAACAGGAGAGCAACCAGCGCTGGACGATGCAGTCGTCCAAGATGCTGCGCGCGCTCGTCACCCCCGATGCCCCGATGGTCGCCACGAAGGGCGCGATGGTCGCCTACCAGGGCAACGTCGAGTTCACCCACCAGGGCTCCTCGTCCGTCGGTCAGTTCCTCAAGAAGGCGATGACGAACGAGGACACCCCGATGATGCGGGTCGAGGGCCACGGCGAGGTGTTCTTCGCCCGGCAGGCCGCGAACATCTTCATGATGCAGCTCGAGGGCCAGCAGGACGCCCTCACGGTGAACTCCTCGAGTCTGCTCGCCTTCGATGCGAACCTCGCCTGGGACATCAAGCGGATCAAGGGCGTCGGAGCGCTCGCCGCCGGTGCCGGCCTGTTCAACCTCGAGATGTCCGGGACCGGCACCGCCGCGGTGTGCTGCCAGGGCGATCCGATGATCCTCGACTGCTCGCGCACCCCGACCTTCGTCGACCCGCAGGCCGCCGTGTGCTGGTCGGCCAACCTCGCACCGAGCATCAAGTCCGCGGTGAGCGTGGGGTCGTTCTTCGGCCGCGGGTCCGGGGAGAGCTTCCAGCTCGTGTTCCACGGTCCCGGCTTCGTCGTCGTGCAGCCCTCGGAGGGCTACGGTCAGACCGTCGCCACGCAGTGATCCGGGGAGACAGCGGATGCCCGGTGCGGACCATACGGTCCGCACCGGGCATCCGTTCTCCGCTGTCCGGTCAGGCGGACTTGGGCCTGCGCTGCTGGGGTTCGGAGTCCTTCTTCGGCACGATCGTCGGGGCGGCGTTGCTCTCCACCACCGCCTTGGTGACGACCACGGAGCCGACGTCGTCGCGGCTCGGGATGTCGAACATCACCGGCTGGAGCACCTCCTCCATGATCGAACGGAGGCCGCGCGCACCGGTGCCGCGCAGCAGTGCGAGGTCGGCGATCGCCTCGAGCGCCTCGGACTCGAACTCGAGCTCCGCCCCGTCGAACTCGAACATCTTCTGGTACTGCTTGACGAGCGCGTTCTTCGGTGCGGTGAGGATCGACATGAGCGCCTCGCGGTCGAGGTTCGACACCGTGGCGAGCACCGGCAGGCGGCCGATGAACTCCGGGATCAGCCCGAACTTGAGCAGGTCCTCCGGCATGAGCTCGGAGTAGAGGTCGTCCTCGTCCTGCTTGGACTGGATGAGGGCCCCGAAGCCGATGCCGTGCTTGCCCTTGCGGGAGGCGATGATCTCCTCGAGGCCGGCGAAGGCGCCGGCGACGATGAAGAGCACGTTCGTCGTGTCGATCTGGATGAAGTCCTGGTGCGGGTGCTTGCGCCCGCCCTGCGGAGGCACCGAGGCCTGTGTGCCCTCGAGGATCTTGAGCAGCGCCTGCTGCACACCCTCGCCGGACACATCGCGGGTGATCGACGGGTTCTCCGACTTCCGTGCGATCTTGTCGATCTCGTCGATGTAGATGATGCCGGTCTGCGCCCGCTCGACGTCGAAGTCGGCGGCCTGGATGAGCTTGAGGAGGATGTTCTCCACGTCCTCGCCGACGTAGCCGGCTTCAGTCAGCGCCGTGGCGTCCGCCACGGCGAACGGCACGTTGAGGCGCTTCGCGAGAGTCTGGGCGAGGTAGGTCTTGCCGGAGCCCGTGGGGCCGACGAGGAGGATATTCGACTTCGCGATCTCGACGCCGGAATCCGCGTCCGACCCGGAGTCGGTGAGTGCGCGGATGCGCTTGTAGTGGTTGTACACCGCGACGGCGAGGGCCTTCTTCGCCGGCTCCTGGCCGACGACGTACTCCTGGAGGAAGTCGTAGATCTCGCGCGGGCGGGGCAGCTCCGTCTCCTCGACCTCTGCGGTCGATTCGTTGAGCTCCTCCTCGATGATCTCGTTGCACAGGCCGATGCACTCATCGCAGATGTAGACGCCCGGCCCGGCGATGAGCTTCCGGACCTGCTTCTGGGACTTCCCGCAGAAGTTGCACTTGAGCAGGTCAGCACCCTCAGTTCCGCGAGCCACTGTCACAACCTTTCAGCGGGGCATGTGCCCTCAAGACTATCCCTGTTCGGATGAACACCTCAACAGCATTCCACATCCCGCTGACACGGCGCCGGACCCGGCTCCGGAGGCGTGTCGAGGAACCGGGCCCGCGGCCGGCGGCGGCCGTGTGCGCGACGGTCCCGAATGCGCAACGGGGCGCGGACCTCTGCGGTCCGCGCCCCGGGCGCCCGGCGCCGTTCGCGGCGTCGGGGATGAGACCGATCCTCAGCGCACGGCCTTGCGCGAGGTCAGCACCTGGTCGACCAGACCGTAGTCGAGCGCCTGGTCGGCGGTGAGGAACAGGTCGCGCTCGATGTCGCTCGACACCTGCTCGGCCGTCTTGTTCGAGTGGGACGCCAGGGTCTCCTCGAGCCAGGTCCGCATGCGCAGCACCTCGGCGGCCTGGATCTCGATGTCCGAGGCCTGCCCGTGACCCTGCCCCTGCATGGACGGCTGGTGGATGAGCACACGGGCGTTGGGCAGCGCGAGGCGCTTGCCCTTGGTGCCCGCCGCGAGCAGCACTGCCGCCGCGGAGGCCGCCTGGCCCAGGCACACCGTCTGGATCTCCGGCTTGACGTACTGCATGGTGTCGTAGATCGCGGTGAGGGCGGTGAACGAGCCGCCCGGTGAGTTGATGTAGAGGGTGATGTCGCGGTCGGGGTCCTGCGACTCGAGGACGAGCAGCTGGGCCATGACGTCGTCGGCCGACGTGTCGTCGACCTGCACGCCGAGGAAGATCACGCGGTCCTCGAACAGCTTGGTGTACGGATCCTGCCGCTTGAAGCCGAACGGGGTGCGCTCCTCGAACTGCGGCATGACGTAGCGCGAGGTCGGCATCTGGCCGGCGGCGGCCCACGGTGAGAGATTCGTCATTCTTCTGACTCCTTGGTTCTTCAGTTGAGCGCGGACTCGCCGGACATGTCCTCCGAGCCGGTGATGACCCGGTCGATGAACCCGTACTCGCGGGCCTCCTCGGCGGTGAACCAGTGGTCGCGGTCGTTGTCCTTGAGGATCTGCTCGAGCGACTTCCCGGTCTGCTCGGCGGTGAGCTCGGCCATCTGCTTCTTCATGTGGAGGATGAGCTCGGCCTGGATCTTGATGTCCGTGGCCGTGCCGCCGATCCCGCCGAGCGGCTGGTGCATGAGGATGCGCGCGTGCGGGGTGGCGTAGCGCTTGCCCTTGGCGCCCGAGGACAGGAGGAACTGGCCCATCGAGGCGGCCATGCCCATGGCCACGGTGCCGACGTCGGGCTTGACGTGCTGCATGGTGTCGTAGATCGCCATGCCGGCAGTCACCGAGCCGCCGGGCGAGTTGATGTAGAGCCAGATGTCCTTGTCCGGGTCCTCCGCGGCGAGCAGCATCATCTGAGCACAGATCATGTTGGCGTTCTCGTCCCGCACCTCCGAGCCGAGCCAGATGATGCGCTCCTTGAGAAGGCGGTTGAAGATGTGGTCATCGAGGCCCAGTCCCCCGGTTCCGCCTGCGGAAACCGGTGAGGCGAACTCGTGTGTGCTCACGTTTCACTCCTGTTGTCTGTTGCTGTCCTGTACTGGACTCTAACCGCTGCATCCGGGGATTTAGTCCCCGACCGTCCGGTGTTCGCCCTCAGCGTGATCGGCCCCGGCGCGGCCCTCACTGAGCCGCACACAGGACGCGCCGCAGCGAGCGCCGGACCGCCTGGAAGGCGTCTGCCCCCGGGCCCGGAATGGGCCGGCGCGAGGTGACACGAGAGTGCCCGGACGACGACGGCGGGCACGGTGTGCACCGTGCCCGCCGTCGGGTGACCGGACCGCCTCGCAGCGGACCGGCGCGAACTCACTCGGAGTCGGAGTCCGCCTTCTCGTCCTTCTTCGCCGCGGCCTTCTTGGCCGCCGGCTTCTTGGCGGCGGCCTTCTTCGCCGGCGCCTTCTTCTTGGGCGCGTCCTCGGCATCGGCCTCGGCGTCGTCCTTCTTCGCGGCAGCCTTCTTCGGAGCGGCCTTCTTGGCCGGGGCCTTCTTCTCGGCCGTCTCCTCGGAGTCGGCCTTCTCGCCGGAGTCGGACCCCGCCTCGGCGTCGGTCGACTCGACAGCCGCCTCGACCTCCTCGGAGTCCTCCTCGTCCTCACCCGGGGCGGTGGTGAACGCGGTCATGTCGACGGTGCTGCCGTCGGCATCGACGACCTTCGCCCCGGCGAGCACCTCGGCCAGGGCCTTGCGGCGCGCGACCTCCGACACGATGGCCGGGACCTGGTTGTTCGAGTCGAGCGCCTGCGCGAACTCGTTGGGGTTCATGCCGTACTGCTGGGCCGCGGAGATGATGTACTCGATGAGCTCCGGCTGCGAGACGTCGACGTTCTCGGCCTCGACGACCGCGTCGAGCACGAACTGGGTGCGCAGGGTCTTCTCCGTCTCCGCGGTGACCTCGGCGCGGTGCTCGTCGTCCTCGAGCCGGTTCTCCTGCTCGAGGTGGCGGTGCACCTCGTCCTCGACGAGCTTGGCCGGGACGGGGACGTCGAGCTTCTCGATGAGGAGCTCGAGGACCTTGTCGCGCGCCTGCACGCCCTGGTCGAACTCCTTCTGCTTCGCGGCCTGCTCGCGCAGGTCGGCCTTGAGCTCGTCGATCGTGTCGAACTCGCTGGCGAGCTGCGCGAAGTCGTCGTCGGCCTCGGGGAGCTCGCGCTCCTTGACGGCCTTGAGGGTGATCGCGACGAGACCGGTCCTGCCGGCGTGCTCGCCCCCGGCGAGAGTGGACTCGAAGGAGGTCTCCTCCTCGGCGGACAGCCCGTCGAGTGCCTCGTCCATACCCTCGAGCATGGTGCCGGCACCCACCTGGTAGGAGATGTCGGAGGCCGAGTCGATCTCCTCGCCGTCGACGGTGGCGGTGAGGTCGAGGGTGACGAAGTCGTCCTTCTGCGCCGGGCGGTCGACGGTCTTGAGGGTGCCGAAGCGGCTGCGGAGGTCGGTGAGCTCCTTCTCGACGTCCTCGTCGGAGACCTCGAAGGTGTCGACCTCGACGCTCAGGGTGTCGTAGGCGGGGAGCTCGATCTCGGGGCGGACGTCGACCTCGATGGTGAAGGTGAGATCGCCCTCCTCCGTGCCGTCGAGGCCGGGGATCGCGGTGACTTCGACCTCGGGCGAGCCGAGCGGGCGGAGCTCGTGCTCGTCGATGGCTTTGCGGTAGAGGTCGTCGAGGCTGTTGTTCACGGCCTCCTGCAGGACCGCCGGGCGACCGACGCGCTGGTCGATGATCCGCGCAGGGACCTTGCCGCGGCGGAATCCGGGGATGGAGACCTGCTTGGCGATCTCCTTGTACGCCGCGTCGATGCTCGGCTTGAGTTCGGCGTAGGGCGCTTCAACGCTGAGCTTGACCCGCGTGGGGTCGATGTTCTCGACGGAGCTCTTCACAGTAAACCTCTCGTTGGGACAGAAGGTAGGGGGATCCGGCTCACTCGCCGGATTGCAGACCGCCCTACAGCCTATCCCAGACCGTTCGACGGGCGAAAATCCGCCGGAGCAGGGTCCGCGGCGGCCACCCGCCCGACCACGGAGTGAACACCGGATGTCGACGATCCGAACGCACGCACACATGCGCATACGTCGCTCTAGGGTGGAGGTGATCACGGTTCCCGGGCCACCGGGCCCGGCGGCTGCGATCGGGCCGGCGACACCGGCCCGCCCCGGAACGCATCAACAGGAGTGAGGCATCCATGCGTGCGATCGTGTTCGAGGACTACAAGACCTTCCCGACCCTCAAGGAGATCGACCGACCAACCCCGGGCCCCGGGGAGGTGCTGCTCAAGGTCGCCGGCGCCGGCGCCTGCCACTCCGACGTCGCGATCTACGACGTGTTCGAGGCCGACACCCCGGGTCGCGTGCCGCCCTCGTTCGTGCTCGGCCACGAGAACTCCGGCTGGGTCGAGGAGCTCGGCCCCGGGGTCGAGGGGTTCGAGAAGGGCGACGCCCACCTCGTCTACGGGCCGGTCGGCTGCGGCCGGTGCAAGGCCTGCTCACGCGGGCAGGACACCTACTGCGAGAACCAGGCGACGAACCCCTACATGGGCATCGGGCTGGGCCGCGACGGCGGGATGGCGGAGTACGTGTCCGTCCCCGCCCGCAACCTCGTGCCGCTCGGCGATGCCGACCCGATGGCCGCCGCTCCCCTGTCCGATGCCGGCCTCACCCCGTACCACGCGATCAAGCTCGCGCTGCCGCAGCTAGCCGGCGGCGGGAAGACCGCGCTCGTCATCGGCCTGGGCGGGCTCGGTCAGATCGGGGTGCAGATCCTCCGCGCGCTCACCGGTGCGACGATCATCGCCACCGACATGAAGCCCGAGGCGATGGCCCAGGCGGAGAAGTACGGTGCGGTGACCGTGCCGGGCGGGGACGATCAGGTCGATCGGATCCGCGAGCTCACCGGCGGTCGCGGGGTGGACGCGGTGTTCGACTTCGTCGGCGCGGCTCCGACGATCGGGGTCGCGATGGCCTCGGTCGCGGTGCAGGGCCGGGTGACGATCGTCGGGATCGACGGCGGCGCACACCCCTGGTCGTTCTTCACCGCGCCCAACGAAGCGGAGCTGACGAGCACGTACTGGGGCACGATCGAGGACCTCCACGAGGTCGTCGCGATGTACCGCGCCGGTCAGATCGTGCCGGAGGTCGAGCGCTTCTCGCTCGACGACGGGCTCGAGGCGTACCGGAGGCTCCAGGCCGGCGAGCTGTCCGCCCGCGCCGTGGTGGTCCCCCACAGCAGCTGAGGAGCCTGATCGTCGGGAGCCGGCGATGCACGAGGGCCCGCGGACCGATCGGTCCGCGGGCCCTCCGCCGTCGGGGTGACAGGATTTGAACCTGCGACCCTCTGCTCCCAAAGCAGATGCGCTACCAAGCTGCGCTACACCCCGGGGTCCCCTCGAATCATAGTCAGGCGTTCTCGATTGCCCTAATCACCCGGGCCGGATCACCCGGGCCGATGGGGATGCGGGTTTTGCCAAACCGCCCGCCTCTGGTCTAGAGTCGGTCTCGCACATTCGGGGATGTAGCTCAATGGTAGAGCCTCAGTCTTCCAAACTGATGGTGCGGGTTCGATTCCCGTCATCCCCTCCGAACAGAAGCGCCGCTGGTGACAGCGGCGCTTCTGCATTCTCGGGTACCCACCTCGGGACCCGGCGGGGTCACTGCGGGCGACGGCCCGGTTCCATGGACGCAGCCGCCGAGGTGCCGGCCGCCCGGCCATCTCCACGCGCACCCGCATCCGTGCCTCCGGTCCCGCTCGCCTCGTCTCCCGCGCCGTCCGACCGCTCGGAATCGAGCACCAGGCGCGTCTCCTCGGGAGGCAGCCCGGCGAACTCGACGAGCCGCCTGCGGTCGATCGCATGGATCACCAGATAGGTGACGATCGACAGGGGCAGACCGAGGAACACCGGGTGGATGCCGAACGGCCCGCCCAGCAGGGTCCAGCCGATCGACACGAC
Source organism: Brevibacterium sp. NPDC049920 (assembly GCF_040656435.1). Classification (NCBI taxonomy): domain Bacteria; kingdom Bacillati; phylum Actinomycetota; class Actinomycetes; order Micrococcales; family Brevibacteriaceae; genus Brevibacterium; species Brevibacterium sp. NPDC049920. The sequence goes on along the minus strand of NZ_JBFAMF010000007.1, from coordinate 196,625 downwards.
GAGACCGACCCACATCGAGGTCAGCGCGGCGCGTCCGGACACCCGCGTGAAGTACAGCGCCACGATGGCGGGGAACAGGAGGCCGGACACGAGCATGGCCGTTCCGGTCACCCACAGCTCGACGAGCACCGGCACCGCGAGCGCGAGGACGAGCGCGATCACCGCAGTGATGACGACCGCGATCCGGCTCCAGCGCAGGAGCGCCTTCTGCGAGGTGTCCTTGGCCAGTCGGGGTTTGATGACGTCGTTGACGATCGACGACGCGCCGCACATGAAGAACGAGTCCGCGCACGAGATCACCGTCGCCATGAGAGCGACGATGAGGATGATGACGACCTCGAAGGGGAGCAGCTCGGCGATGAGCTCGTAGTACACGAGGGTCGGGTCCTCGGATTCGAGTCCGATGCCGAACCGGGCCCAGACGCCGATCCAGATCACCATGACCATCGTTGCGGTCATGAGCGCCAGCGCGATCCAGTACCCCTTGATCACCGTCTTGAGGTCCTTGCCCGCCCAGGCGCGCTGCCACAGGTCCTGCCGGACGAGCTGGTAGGCGCCGACGGTGAGCGCGTAGACGGCCACCTCGGCGAAGCCGATCCCCATCGGATCCATGAGCTTACCGAGCCCCTGGGCCTCGGCGTTGGCCTGCACCTGGCTGAAGTCCCCGGCGGCGACGAGGACGAGGACGAACAGCCCGAACACCGCGATGGTCTGCAGGGTGCCGTGGAACGCGTCCTGCCACACCACGGCCTTGAGACCGCCGAACACCGTCTTGATCGTGAGCATGACGGCGGAGATGATGATCGCCGCGGTCATGGGGACGTTGGCGATGAGGTTGAGGATGAGGCCGATCGACACGAACTGCATGCCGGTGATCGCGCAGTAGGCGGTGAGCACGGCGATCGTCGTCGGGATGCGGGCCGCGGAGCCGAAGCGGTGCGCGGTGAAGTCGCCGATCGTCACATAGTTGTTCTTCTCCCCGAGCACCCGGATGCGCTTGATGAAGAAGACCGCCATGAGCACGCTGGCGAGGATGATGCCGGCGTTGAACCACTGCTGACCCATGCCGAGCGAATAGCCGTTGGTGATGAGGCCGAGCAGGATCGAGCCGCCGATCGCGGTGCCGACGTAGGTGAGGATGAGGGGGAACAGCGTCACGCTGCGCGAGGCGACGTTGTAGTCCTCGTAGGTCTTGATCTGCTTGAGTCCGATCCACACCGAGACCCCGATGAGGAAGAAGAAATAGGCGATGGTGATGACGGTGAGGATGACCTGCTGGTCTCCTGAATAGAGCATGAGTGCGTCCTCTCGGCGGTGTCCGGTGGGCGTCAGTTCGGTGAGACGGGCTCCCCCGCCAGGTACACCCCGACCGGGGTGAAGTCCTTGAGCTCCTCGACGTCGACCTCGAACGGACTGCGCTCGTAGACGCCGAAGTCCGCGTGCGCTCCGACGGCGATCGTGCCGAGCGTGTCCTCCTCGAACGTCGCATAGGCGGCGAGCGAGGTGTAGGCGGCGAGCGCCTCGGCCACGGTGATGTTCTGCACGGTGTCGAGCACCTGGCCCGAGGAGCTCTTCCGGGTCACGGCGCCGTAGATCCCCTCCCACGGATTGCCGTTGGTGACAGGGACATCGGAGTTGCCCGGTGCCACGATCCCCCGATCGATGAAGGTCCGGTGGGGGTAGACCCGCTCCATCCGCTCGGCTCCGAGGACGTCGAGGTAGCTGTCGCCGATGTGATAGACGAACCCGACGGAGGAGGCTGCGATGATGCCGTGGCGGGCGAGCGCATCGAGGTTCTCGTCGCTCGGCAGGGTGCAGTGCTCGATCCGCGCCCGCATCTCTTCGACCCGGCCCATCAGGCCGGTGCGCTCGAGCGCACGCAGCGCCTGGTCGATCGCGGCGTCCCCGATCCCGTGGATCGCCGGACGCAGGCCGTGCTCGAGCGCGCGACGCACGGCCGCCGTGATCTCCTCGTCGTCGTAGTAGAGGATCCCGGTCTCGTCGCTGTGCTCATAGGGGCATGTCAGCGCGGCGGTCTGGCCTCCGACTCCCCCGTCGAGCACGAACTTCATTCCCTGGATCCGGACCATGTCGTCGCCGAGGCCCGAGGTGATCCCGGCGCCCACCGCGGCGGGCAGGAGCCCCTTCATCCCCATCTGGTCGAGCGCCCACAGCCACGGCCGGACCCGGACGCCGAGCCGGTCGGCGCGGTTGAGGGCGGTGTAGAGGCGCATCTCCGCAGAGCCCGTGGACATGTCGTTGACGGTGGTGACTCCCCATTCGGCGAACTTCGCCTGGGCGAGCGCGAATCCGCGTTCGAGCATCTCCGGGGTGTAGGCGGGGATCTGCAGGAGGTCCTGGGCGGCCTCCTGGAGGATCCCGGTGGGCTCGCCGGTGTCCGGGTCGCGCACGAGCCGTCCGCCCGCCGGGTCCGCGGTGCTCGCGTCGATCCCCGAGAGCTCGAGCGCCTTCGAGTTCGCGAGTGCGATGTGCCGGCAGCCGCGGATGAGGACGACCGGGTGATCGGGGGCGACCGCATCGAGATCCTGCCGGGTGGGGACCCTCCGGTCGTCGAGGTAGCCCTCGAGCCAGCCCGCCCCGCGGATCCAGCCGTCGGCCGGCGGATCCTGTACGGCCGCGGCGACCGCGTCCTGGATCGCGGCGATCGACCCCGCGCTCTGCGGCGTCACATCGACCTCGAGAAGCGTTCGCGCGAGCATCGCAGGATGGCCGTGGCTCTCGATGAAGCCGGGCAGCAGGTACTGCCCGGCGAGGTCGACGGTCCGGGAGTCGGGGTCGGCCCGAGCCCAGTCCGGGGCGGCCTCGTCGATCGAGCGGACCCGGCCGTCGACCACCGTGACGGTCCGCGGTGGCGAGAACGAATCCCCTTCGAACACCCGGGCATTGGCGAAGATCCTGACGGTCACATGCTCTCCTTCGTCGACGTGTGACCAAGGTAACACGGGTGATCCGACCGTCGGAGCACAGTGCTGGGCCGGTGCCGAGGCCCCGGTCGCCGTGCCCGGCGGCCCGACCTGCGACACTGGGACGGTGAGCTCATCCTTCGAATCCCGTACAGCGTCCCCCGGCAGCGCCCATCCGAGCCGGCACGGTGCGTTCTCGCTCGGGTCGCTCGCGACCCTGCTGGTCTCCATCGCTGCCGTGCTGCTCTTCGGCTTCATGTCCGACTGGGGCTATCTCCCGCTCGTCGCTGGGGTCGCGCTCGGGTTCGTCGCGGCGGCCTCGCTCGGCCGCGACCTGCTGCTCATCGCGCTCGCGCTCGGCCTCATCAGCCTGATCTCCGTCGAGGCGGACATCACCTGGGGCAACATCGCGCTCATGGGTGTTGTGCTGTCCGGAGCCGTCATCATCCCGTACGTCATCAGCCGGTACGGGTACAAGGACCGGGCGATCGTGTTCCCGCGCCGTCAGGGCCGCCCGTGGTCGAAGCTCGAATGGGGCTGGCTGTTCGCAGTCCTGTTCCTCGGCTGGCTCATCCTGCCGCGCTACTTCATCTCCTCCGGGGTCTATCAGAACTGGCCGGCGGTGGAGACCCCGAGCGAGATCATCCGGCTGTTCCTCGGTGTCAACGCCGTCGGCATCTGGGACGAGCTGTTCTTCATCTGCACGATCTTCGCGCTCCTCTACCGCCACTTCTCGTTCTGGACGGCGAACGTGCTCACCTCGATCATCTTCGTGTCGTTCCTGTGGGAGCTCGGCTACCAGTCGTGGGGACCGCTGCTGACCATCCCGTTCGCGCTCGTCCAGGCGGTGATCTTCACCCGCACGAAGTCCCTGCCGTACACGATCACCGTGCACCTGCTGTTCGACCTCATCGTGTTCCTCACCATCGTCCACGCCCATCACCCGGAGTGGATCCCGATCTTCTGGTACTGACCTGCTGGTGCCGAGACAGCGATATCCTGCGGTTCCGTTCTCAGGAACCGCAGGATATCGCCGTTTCGCGGTGGAGCGGGAAGGCCGGGGTCAGACGGTGCCGGTGTCCTCGAAGGAGCGGATGATCCCGATCCGGCGCTCGTGGCGCTCGTCGGCGGAGAACGGCTCGGCGAGGAATGCGTCGACGATCGCGAGCGCCTCGGCCTCGGGGTGCTGGCGGGCACCCACGCTCACCACCCAGGCATCGTTGTGCTGCCGGGCGAGCTGCGCGGTGTCGGTGTTCCAGGCGAGGGCCGCCCGTGCGCCGCGGACCTTGTTCGCCGCGATCTGCTCACCGTTGCCGGAGCCGCCGATCACCACGCCGAGCGAGTCGAGGCCGGACTCGCGGTCGGCCACCACGCCCTGCGCCGCCTCGATGCAGAACGCCGGGTAGTCGTCGAGCGCGTCGTACTCGAGCGCGCCGTGGTCGACGACCTCGTACCCGCCGGCGTCCAGGTGCCGCTTGAGCGTCTCCTTGAACTCGTAGCCGGCGTGGTCGGTCCCCAGATGAACTCTCATGTCTCCCCCATCGATCGAAGCCGTCGGTCGGGCCGCGGCTCCGCGGTCGTGCGGCCACCGGTGCCGATCAGTCGAAGATCGGGCCCTCGGTCCGGGTGCGCTTGAGCTCGTAGAAGCCGGGCGTGGAGGCCATGGCGAGCACTCCGTCGAACAGTGTACCGGCCGCCTCGCCCTTGGGCGCCGGGGTGACCACGGGGCCGAAGAACGCGGTGTCGCCGACCGCGACGACCGGGGTGCCGACGTCCTCGCCGACCTTGGAGATGCCCTCCTGGTGCGAGGCGCGCAGCTGCTCGTCGTAGTCCGTGGAATCCGCTGCGGCGGCGAGCTCGGCGGGCAGGCCGACCTCGGCGAGCGATTCGGCGATGACCGCGGCGTAGTCGGTGCTGCCGCCGGGATGGATCCGGGTGCCCATCGCGGTGTAGAGGGCAGGGACGACGTCCTCGCCGTGCTGGTCCGCGGCGGCGACGATCACGCGCACCGGGCCCCAGGCCCGATCCATCTTGGCGCGGTAGTCCTCGGGCAGGTCCCGGCCCTCGTTGAGCACCGCGAGGCTCATGACGTGGAAGCGCACCTCGACGTCGCGGACCTTCTCGACCTCGAGCGCCCAGCGGGAGCTCATCCAGGCCCAGGGGCAGGTGGGGTCGAACCAGAAGTCCAGGGTGGTCGTCGACATCGATCGGTCCTCTCTGCGGGCCCGCGGGTCCGGCTCTCCGGCCCGCTCCCGCGCGCAACGGTGACGGTGAATCGCGGGGCCCCGCGCCTCGGCGGCGGCGTCCGCACTTCGTGGAACAATGATCCAGCAGTGATCATTCCACACCCGACCCGCCCGGGAGGCCCATCGATGCCGCAGCACAACCTCACCCGCGCCGAGGCGCAGACCCGCGCCGCGCTGCTCTCCGTCCAGTCCTACGACATCACGCTCGTGCTCGACGGGCAGGGCGAGGACTTCCGCTCGGTGACGCGGGTGACGTTCTCCGCCGAGGAGGGCGCTGCGACGTTCATCGACGCGATCACCACGCACGTCGAGTCGATCACCCTCAACGGCGAGGAGCTCGATCCGACCGCGCTCGTCACCCCGGGCCGGATCGCGCTGCCGGGGCTCGCCGCGGAGAACGTTCTCACCGTCGACGCCCGCTTCGCGTACATGAACACCGGCGAGGGCCTCCACCGATTCGTCGACCCGGTCGACGACGAGACCTACCTCTACACGCAGTTCGAGGTGCCCGACGCCCGCCGCGTGTTCCCGGTGTTCGAACAGCCCGATCTCAAGGCGTCCTTCTCCTTCACCGTGCTCGCCCCGGACCACTGGACCGTCGTGTCGAACTCCCCCACCCCACAGGCCGGGGAGGCCGCGGAGCCGGCCGCCCGGCTCGGGATCGACGCCGCCGGCCTGAGCACCTGGCAGTTCGCCCCCACGCCGCCGATCTCGAGCTACATCACCGCGATCATCGCCGGGCCGTACCGCGGCGTGTTCTCCTCCCTGCGCAGCTCCGACGGGGAGGACGTCGAGCTCGGCGTCTACTGCCGCGCCTCGCTGTTCGAGCACCTCGACGCGGACGACATCCTCGACATCACCCGCGCGGGCTTCGAGTTCTACGAGCGCATCTTCGGCACGCCGTACCCGTTCGAGAAGTACGACCAGCTCTTCGTCCCCGAATTCAATGCCGGGGCGATGGAGAACGCCGGTGCGGTGACCTTCCTCGAGAACTACGTGTTCCGCTCCCGCCCCACCCGGGCGATGGTCGAGCGCCGCGCGGTGACGATCCTCCACGAGCTCGCGCACATGTGGTTCGGCGACCTCGTGACGATGCGCTGGTGGAACGACCTGTGGCTCAACGAGTCCTTCGCGGAGTTCATGTCGACGCTCGCCACCGCGGAGGCGACCGAGTTCACCGATGCGTGGACGACCTTCGCCACCTTGGAGAAGGCCTGGGCCTACCGGCAGGACCAGTTGCCGAGCACCCACCCGATCGTCGCGCCGATCGAGGACCTCGCCGACGTCGAGGTCAACTTCGACGGCATCACCTACGCCAAGGGCGCATCGGTGCTCAAGCAGCTCGTCGCCTGGGTGGGACGCGAGGAGTTCTTCACCGGCGTGCAGCGGTACTTCGAGTCGCACGCCTGGTCGAACACCGAGCTCTCCGATCTCATGGTCGAGCTCGCCGAGGCCTCCGGTCGCGACCTCTCGGCGTGGACGGCCCTGTGGCTCGAGGAGTCCGGGGTCACCCTCATGCGGCCGCGGCTCGAGCGCGCCGCCGACGGCACCGTGTCCGCGCTGTCGATCGAGCAGACGCCGGTCGAGCTGCCGGGGCAGCCCGTGCCGAGCCTGCGCCCGCAGCGCATGGGGGTCGGCCTCTATTCCCTCGGGACCGACGGCATCTTCGCGCGTACGGAGTTCCACGAGATCGACATCGACGGCCCCACCGCGCAGGTGCCGCTCACCGGGACCGGGGGCACCGGCGCAGAGCGTGCCGGGACCGGGCACGCCGGGGTCGAGGCGGCTCCCGTCGTCGTCGTGGTCAACGACGCCGACCTCGCCTATGCGAAGGTCCGCTTCGACGAGCTCAGCCTGCGCACCGCGATGGAGCACCTCAGCGGCTTCACCGACTCGCTCACCCAGCTCATGGTGCTCTCCACGGTGTGGGACATGGTGCGCGACGGGGAGCTCTCCGCCCGCGCCTACATCGACATGCTGTGCACCCATCTGCCCGCTGTCACCCATTCGACCGGTCTGCTCGTGCAGATGCGCCAGCTCACCACCGCGCTCACCGCCTACCTGCCGCCGGCCGATCGGCCGCAGGCCCGCGCACAGGTGGCCGCCGCCCTGCAGCGGATGATGCATGCCGCGCCCGCAGGCTCGGACCAGCAGCTCCAGTTCTTCCAGGGCTTCACCGCCCACGCCTGCACCCCGGAGCAGCTCGACGAGCTCGCCGCGGTCCTCGACGGGCAGGACGAACCGCTGCCGGGGCTGAGCCTCGACACCGACCTCCGCTGGTCGGTCGTCGTCGCGCTGGCCGCCGCCGGGCGCCTCGACGCCGCCGGGGTCGAACGCTGGCTGGCCGAGGACGACACCGCCACCGGGCGGCGCAGCGCGCAGACCGCACTCGCCGCCCCGGCCACCCCGGAGGCGAAGAGCACGGCGTTCACGCGCCTGGTCGACGACCGGTCGCTGCCGAATGCGACCGCGCAGGCGATCGCCCGGGGGTTCCGCCTGGGCCTGGAGACGGAGTCGGGAGAACCGGTGGCCGCGCTCGCACCGCTCGAACCGTTCGCCGCGGAGTACTTCGACCGCGTCGCCGGCTGGTGGGAGACCCGCACCCTGGAGATCGCACAGCTCTTCACCCTCGAGCTCTACCCGCCGGCCTCGCAGTCCACGGTCATCGCGACGCTCGCGTGGCTTCAGTCGCACCCGGCCGCACCGAAGGGACTGCTGCGACTCATGCGGGAGAACCTCGATACCGCCGAGCGCACCCTGCGCTGCCAGGCGGCGGCCGGAAGCTGAGGCGGGCGGCCGACGCCCGGGGTGAGATCGCTCACGACGGACCCGCGCAGTCCGACCTGCGACCGGCCGTACGGCCTGGTCAGGACGCACGGCCGGGATCCGGACCCAGCGCGTCCTCAGACACCGCGGACCGCGTGCCGCTGATACTCAGAGACCGTCCCTAGAGTGGGTGCACGTTATGCAGACTCCAGCTGAACAGGTCCGCGACGCCGTCACGGACACCGTCGACAAGACCACCGAATTCGACTACTGGGCGTTCTTCCTCGGCACCCCGCTGCGCATCCTCGTCATCGTCGTCGTGGCGATCATCCTCAACGTCGTCGTGCGCAAGCTCATCCGCCGGTTCGCCCAGTCGATCGCCGACGGCTCGACCGCGGCGACGGAGAAGAAGCGGTTCCCCGCCGGGGAGAGGCCCGCCGAGCAGGACCCCTCGGTCCGGGCGCGGCGCGCCCAGCGCGCCAAGACCGTCGGGTCGATGCTGTCGTCGATCGCGACGATCCTCATCAGTGTGCTCGCAGTCCTCATGGTGCTCACCGAGCTCGGCTTCAACCTGGGCCCCGTGCTCGCCTCTGCCGGTATCGCCGGTGTCGCGATCGGCTTCGGCGCGCAGACCCTCGTCAAGGACTACCTGTCCGGATTCTTCATCGTCGTCGAGGACCAGTACGGGATCGGCGACTCGGTGGACCTCGGTGAGGCGATCGGCATCGTCGAGGAGGTCGGGCTGCGCACCACCCGGGTGCGCGGGGTCGACGGCACCCTGTGGCACGTGCGCAACGGCGAGATCCTGCGCGTGGGCAATCAGTCGCAGGGCTGGGCGCGCGCGGTGATGGACATCCCGCTGCCCTACAGCTCGGACCGCGCGACGATCGATGCGGTCATCGCCGACGCCGTCGCCGCCCTGCGGCGCAATCCCAAGATCGCCGAGGCGATCCTCGAGGATCCCGAGATCTGGGGTGTCGAGGCGATCAGCGGGGAGTCGATGACCATCCGGACGGTGATCAAGACCGAGCCGAACGAGCAGTGGGCCGTCGCACGCGCCTTCCGCGGGGAGATCAAGAATCAGCTCGACCGCCGCGGCCTGCGCATCCCGCTGCCGCAGCAGACGGTGCTGCGCACCCTGCCCGACCCCGCCCATGCCCACAAGGACCCCGATGCGGAGACCGAGTCCGGGGACGGCGGCACGGGGACGACGAGGAAGAGCACGACCGGCTCGGGCGTCGCCGATGGCGGCTCGACGAAGCCGATAGGCTGAGCGGACGTCCCCGCACCGAGGGACGTCGACGACCGGAAGGGCCCCGATGATCGACCACGTGTCGCTGCAGCGACCGGACAGCTTCTTCGCCATGATCGGCGGGCATGCGACCTTCACCGCACTCGTGGACACCTTCTACGCGGAGGTCGCGGCCGACGAGTACCTCATCGCGATGTACCCGGAAGGTCATGAGCTCACCGGCGCCAAGCACCGCCTGCAGACCTTCCTCGAGCAGTATTTCGGCGGGCCGACGACGTACCAGGAGGAGCGCGGCCATCCGCGGCTGCGGATGCGCCACTTCCCGTTCCCGGTGACCCCCAAGGCCCGCGACCACTGGCTGCGCCACATGCGCACCGCGATGGACACGATCGCCCTGCCGCCGATGTACGACGCGATGATGTGGGACTACTTCCAGCGCGCGGCGACCGCGATGCTCAACACGCCGGCCGAACACGACGAGCCGGCCACCGGCACCTGCCCGGCCTCGGGTCCCGGACCTGGAGGTCCGCAGGACCGTTGAGCCGGCGACCCCGCCGACGGGGCGGGCGCGCCGCGAGGGGCGGCCTCACCCGCGATGACGGGTGAGCACGTGCCCGACCGGGGTGGACAGCCGCAGCCACGTCCCGCAGCCGCGCACCTCGACCGGCGCTCCCTCGACCAGGAATCCGAGCCCGTGGAGCGCGAACGCCGCCCCGGAATCGGGGTCGACCGTGGGGCGCTCCCCGGGCACCGGTCCCGATGCCGCCGTGCCGGCCGCCTCGTGGAGCGACCGCGACCACACGCGTCGGCGCAGTGCGCTCACCGCGGGCCCACCGGCGGCCTCCGGACTGCCGGCGGCGACCTCGGCGATGCCGGCCTCGGCCGCGCGCACGACGATCCCGGCGTCGAGCGACCCGAGCGGCTCCCACGGTCCGCGCGGCGGAGCGATCCCCGCCCACGCGGCGTGCACCTCCTGAGGCGGCACCGGCACGTGGAGCAAGCCCTGTGCCCGGGCTCGGGCGAACCGGTCGGTGAGCGCGGCGAGCGGCACCACGGCATCGAGCCCGTCGAGGTCGGATGCGGGCAGGGGCACGATCCGCATCCCGAGCGTCAGGGGCGTGGTGTCGCCGAGGCCGTGCGGGTACAGCGGGGAGACCGTGAGCACGAGGCGCGCCCCGTGCACGGTGAGGCGCATCGCGCCGTCCGGATCGAGGCGCTGAGCGCGCTGCGTGAATACCTCCCAATCGCGCAGGTCGTGGGCATCGGTGAGTCGGAGATCCGGCATCTCAGCGCCTGCGCAGCGGCACGCGGTCGCCGACGACGGCGCGCAGCTGCACGGTCTCGGACTCCGTGAGCCGGCGCGCACGGCCGGTGTCGGCGTCGACCATCGCGATGACCGATTCCGCCACGGTGTAGGCGCGCGAGCCGTCGGGTTCGGCGATGACATAGCCGACATCGACGGTGGCGGGGCCGACGGCGGAGATCACCGTGTCGACCGCGATCGGGCCGGTCCGGTACGGGATCGGCTCGCGGTACTCGATGCGGTGGGAGAAGACGAGGATGTCGGTGTCGCCCGAGGCGTCGCCGAACACCGGCGGGATGCCCGGCCCCAGGACGACTCCGGAGACTCCGGGGGCGGCCGGTGCGGCGGCGTCCCGGTTCGCCGTGGGCGAGCCGAACGCGCGCACGCGGGCCTCCTCGAGGATGCGGAACTGGGCGACGTTGTTGATGTGCCCGTAGGCGTCGAGGTCTCCCCAGCGCAGCTCGATGAGCACCCGGGTGAAGGGGCCGCGCAGCAGGGGGTCGGTGAGCGTGGAGTCCATTCCCCCATTGTGCCAGCCGCGCACCGACGACACGGCCGTCACCGCACCGCTGTCCTCTCGGCACCGACTCCGGCGGGCAGCGGTGCGGTCCGGAGTCGGGACCCTCGCGCACCACGCGCCGACGGCGCGATTAGACTCGATGTGATCTGCGTTGCAGGACGGCTCCCGCGTCGTCCACACCACCCGTCATGGGCGGCCCGCACCCGCACCGCCGCGGACCGCCCCGAGCCCCCTGGAGCACGATGAATCATTCCGAGAACGTCGCCGCACTGCGAGGCGTCCTGCAGCTCTCCCCGACCGACCCGATCCACGAGAGCCGGGAGACGGAGTTCTTCGAGGGGCAGAGCCAGTTCAAGCCCGACGGCCGGGTGTTCGGCGGCCAGGTGCTCGCCCAGTGCGTCATGGCCGGCGGTCTCACTGTCGCGGACGACCGCCCGATCCATTCCCTCCACGGGTACTTCCTCCGCACCGGCGACGCCACCCGGCCGATCGTGTTCGGGGTGGAGAACCTGCGCGACGGCGGCTCGTTCTCGGCCCGCCGGGTCCACGCATACCAGGACGGGCAGCCGATCATGTCGGTGATGTCGTCCTTCCAGCTCGTGCAGGAGGGATACGACCACGGGGACGACTTCCCCGCCGGGATGCCCGATCCCGAGGACTGCCCGGAGATCAAGGACCTCGTCGGCTCGGTCAACCTCCCGCATGTGCAGGAATGGCTGGTCAAGCGACCGTTCGATGTGCGCCCGGTCGAGCCGTCCCTCTACCTCGCGCATCAGGGCGACGAGGTCTCGCACCAGCACGTGTGGATCCGCGCCTCGGCCGAGTTCCCGGCCGACCCGCTCCTCAACGCCGCCGCCCTGGCGTATGCGAGCGACTTCAATCTCCTCGAGCCCGCGATGCGACGTCACGGGCTCGCCTGGCAGGAGCCGGGCCTGCGGCTCGCGAGCCTCGACCACGCGATGTGGTGGCACCGTCCGATCCGCGTGGACGAGTGGATGCTCTATTCCCAGAACTCCCCGTCGGCCGAGGGGGGACGCGCGCTCGGTGCCGGCCGGATCTTCGCCCGCGACGGGCAGCTCCTCGCCACGGTCGCGCAGCAGGGCATGATGCGCGTCAAGCGCTGACCGGGACGTCGATCCTCGAAGGTTCCTGACCGTCGAACCGCAAGGAATCGACAGGTCACAGCACTGCAGCGCCCCCGGGATCCATAAGGCTCCCGGGGGCGCTGCAGTGCTCCACCGAGGTGGTCAGTCGCGGGTCAGGCGACGGTGGGTGACGCGGTGCGGCCGGGCCGCCTCCTCGCCGAGGCGCTCGACCTTGTTCTTCTCGTAGGACTCGAAGTTGCCCTCGAACCAGTACCAGCTCGACGGGTTCTCCTCCGTACCCTCCCAGGCCAGGATGTGGGTGGCCACGCGGTCGAGGAACCACCGGTCGTGGGACACGACCACGGCGCAGCCCGGGAACTCGAGGAGAGCGTTCTCGAGCGAGCCGAGGGTCTCGACGTCGAGGTCGTTGGTCGGCTCGTCGAGCAGGAGCAGGTTGCCGCCCTGCTTGAGCGTGAGCGCGAGGTTGAGGCGGTTGCGCTCACCGCCGGACAGCACGCCGGCCTTCTTCTGCTGGTCCGGCCCCTTGAAGCCGAAAGCGGACACGTAGGCGCGAGACGGCATCTCGACCGCACCGACCTGGATGAAGTCGAGCCCGTCGGACACGACCTCCCACAGGCTCTTGTCCGGGTCGATGCCGCCGCGGGACTGGTCGACGTAGGAGATCCTCACGGTGTCGCCGATCTTGAGGTCGCCCCCGTCGATCTCCTCGAGTCCGACAATGGTCTTGAACAGCGTGGTCTTGCCGACGCCGTTGGGGCCGATGACGCCGACGATGCCGTTGCGCGGCAGCGAGAACGACAGCCCGTCGATGAGCGTGCGGCCGTCGAAGCCCTTGACGATGTCCTCGGCCTCGATGACGATGTCGCCCAGGCGCGGGCCCGGCGGGATCTGGATCTCCTCGAAGTCGAGCTTGCGGGTCTTCTCCGCCTCCGCGGCCATCTCCTCGTAGCGGGCCAGGCGGGCCTTCGACTTGGTCTGGCGGGCCTTCGCGTTCGAGCGCACCCACTCGAGCTCCTCCTTGAGGCGCTTCTGGAGCTTCTGGTCCTTCTTGCCCTGGACCTTGAGGCGCTCGGCCTTCTTCTCGAGGTAGGTCGAGTAGTTGCCCTCGTAGGGGTACAGGTGACCGCGGTCGACCTCGGCGATCCACTGCGCGACGTGATCGAGGAAGTACCGGTCGTGGGTCACGGCGATGACGGCGCCGGGGTACGAGGCGAGGTGCTGCTCGAGCCACAGCACCGATTCCGCATCGAGGTGGTTGGTGGGCTCGTCGAGGAGGAGCAGGTCGGGCTTCTCGAGAAGCAGCTTGCACAGCGCCACCCGGCGGCGCTCACCGCCGGAGAGGACGGAGACGTCGGCGTCCGGCGGAGGACAGCGCAGGGCGTCCATCGCTTGTTCGAGCTGGGAATCGAGGTCCCAGGCGTCGGCGGCGTCGATGGCCTCCTGGAGCTTGCCCATCTCCTCCATGAGCGCGTCGAAATCGGCGTCCGGGTCGGCCATGAGGGCGGAGATCTCGTTGTAGCGGTCGACCTTGCCCTTGATCTCGCCGACACCCTCCTCGACGTTGCCGAGGACGGTCTTCTCCTCGTTGAGCGGCGGCTCCTGGAGGAGGATGCCGACCGTGTACCCGGGGCTCAGGCGAGCTTCGCCGTTCGAGGGCTGGTCGATCCCGGCCATGATCTTGAGGATCGTCGACTTGCCGGCGCCGTTGGGCCCGACCATGCCGATCTTCGCTCCGGGGTAGAACGACATCGACACGTCGTCGAGGATGACTTTGTCACCGTGCGCCTTGCGCGCCTTGTGCATGGTGTAAATGAATTCGGCCATAGTGACACCAGGCTATCGGCTCGGCACAGCGGCGGCGAATCAGGCGCGGCGCATGCACCCGCGGCGTCAGTTGCCGCCGAGCTCCGGAGGTCCGTCCCCGGAGCCGCCGTCGGTGCCGCTCCCGCCGCCGGATCCCCCGGTGCCGCCGTCGGTGCCCGAGCCGCCGCCGGTGCCCGACCCGCCGGAATCCTCGGTGGGCGATTCCGTGGCCTCCTCGCGCGGACGGTTGATCTCCTCGCCCGGGATGTGCCCGGCGCCGTTGTCGGAGTCGTCCTCGCCGCGCTCCTCGCCGGAGGGCGCATCGACGCCCTCGGGCCGTTCGACGGCGCCGAACAGGCAGGTGTCGACGGACTCGCTGGGCGGCATGAGCCGGGCGGTGGCCGCTCCCCCGCGGATCTCCCCGACGACGCAGCCGTCCTCGACGCGCACGCCGAACATCTTGGCCGGCACTTCGTTGCCCAGCGGCGACTCGTCGAGCGTCGTCTCGATGTCCTCGGCGTCGTACCCCGCCTCGATGAGGGTGTCGAAGAGCTCCTGCGAGTTCGGCAGCGGCTCCTCATCACCGGTCAGCGGTTCGAGCGCGGTGATGACCTCGTCGACGACGGCGGGCTCCTCGGTCGGCTGCGCCGGCCCGGGTTCGACGGGCTGCTGGAACAGGGAGCACCCGGTCAGGGCCAGGGACGAGAGCAGCAGGACTGGCACTGCCGCACGCGCGTGGAACGTCATGGATCTCCTTCGCAACCGGCACCGACTCGCGTGCACCACTGTAGCGCCTCGGCGAGCCCGCGCCGGTCCCGGGAGACTCAGAACGGCGCGTCCTCATCCGTCGAGGATCCGGGCTCCGCACCGACGAGGGCCGGTTCGGGATCCCCGGGGGCGGCTGCTCGGTCCCCCGTGCCGACCGGAGCGAGGTCTGCGGCATGCTCCGGCGGCGCCCCGTCTGCCTGGGCGTGTTCGGACTCCCACGGAACCGGGCCGGCCGGCGGGCGCTGGGACAGCCCACCCCACTCGGTGTCGGATCCGGAGTCCGAGGCCGGATCCTCACCGCCGGAGGACCGACGCCGGGAGCTGCGGCGGCTGAAGGACCCGGTGCCGAAGCGCAGGTTGTGGCCGATGGCATCGGCGATGATCTCCACCGCGGTGCCCGACCTCTCCCCCGACGTCCAGTCGCGCACCCGGAGTCGTCCGACGACGATGACGGGGTCGCCCTTCGACAGGGAGCAGGCGCACGCCTGGGCGATCGCGCCGTAGGCGGCGACGTCGTACCAGCTCGTGTCGCCCGATTCGTAGGCGCCGGTCTCGGAGTTGAAATAGTCGTGGTTCACGGCCAACCGGAAGCCGACGTAGGGCCGGCCGTCGGTGAGGGTGCCCGTGCGGGGGTCGCTGCCGATGGTGCCGATGAGATGATTCGTGGTCTTCACCGTTCTCGTCCTTTCGAGTGGAGGTGAGTCCACGCTCGCCCCGGCGTGCCTCGTGCACCAGGGACGAGTTCGGCCTGTGGAGGAGCGGGCGCTCCTCCACAGGCCGCGGTCACCGAGGACGGCGCACTGTCCTCAGTCAGCGCAGACCGTCGTAGACCGCCTTGTGCTCGCCGAGGATCGCGGTGATCGGTTCGAGGTAGGAACCCGCCGCGGCGCGCTGCACCGCCTCACGCAGGCGCTCATCGACCTCGGCACCGGCCTCGCGGGCACCCTTGGCACGGGCCGAGGCGGCGGTGACCGAGGTGACGATCGAGCCGATGATCCCGATCCCGAGCAGCGCTCCGGGGACGATCCACAGCCAAGGGGATCCGTCGACGAGGACGCCGGCGAACATGAGCACGAGCTGCGCCACGAGCCACAGCGCGCCGATCACGGTCGCGAGGAAGAACAGGATCTGGAAGAAGCCGGCGACTCCCCACCACCCCGGGGTCCGCCGCTCGATGTCGACAGCGGTGACCGCGGAGTCGAGGGTGTGGGTCAGCTCCGCCGTGCTCTGCTTCTCCGCGTGGGAGACCGCGTGGCGCCACTGCAGCGGGAGCGAGCGCACCGCCTCGGCGACGAGTTCGTGCGCGGCGAGGTTGACCCGCGCGCTCTGCGTGCGGGTGGTCTCCGGGACGGCGGCACGGATGAGGTCGTCGCGGTCCCCACCGTGCTTGGCGCCGAGTGGGTCGGCCTGCCCGCGCTGGGCGAGCGCGAGAGGCGGGTAGCCGGTCTTCCGATAGGCGCGCCGCTGGTAGTCGTCGCGCACGGTCTGCGCGACGGCTTCGACGCCGGCGGCGTCGACCATCGCGTCGACGAGGCGGTCCGCACCCGGCAGGCGCGTCGGGTCGGACAGCGGCTCGCCGAGCTCGGAGCGCATCTGGGCGGCGAGCGAACGCATATCGGCGAGCAGCCGCTCCGAGGCGGCCTCTTTCGCCGACACCGTCTGCGTCAGGGTGTCACGCAGCTGCGGGACGCCTTCTCTGGTGACGGCCGAGGCGAGCTGGATCCGGGCCCCGTCGAGACCGTCCTGGGAGAGCAGCTGCCGCAGGTGGTCATGGCAGGCCTCGCGCTCGGCCGTGGTCAGCGTGTCGATCTGGTTGAGCACGACGACCATGTTCGTCGTGTGCTCGGCGAACTGGGAGAGGTAGTGCGAGTGGAGGGAGAAATCCGCGTACTTCTGCGGGTCGACGACCCAGAACACGACATCGACGAGGCCGACGAGGCGATCGGATTCGATCCGGTGCTCGGCAGCGGTGGAGTCGTGGTCGGGCAGGTCGAGGAGGATGAGTCCGTGGAGCGATTCCTCGTCATCACCGTCGAGTGCGCTCTCGCGCCAGGTCCGGTTGTCGACGGGCACCCCGAGCCAAGACAGGAGCTCTTCGCCGCCCTCTCCCCAGACGCAGGCCGTCGGCAGCGAGGTCGTGGGCCGTCGCACGCCGACCTGCGCGATCTCGAGCCCGGCCACCGCGTTGAACAGAGAGGACTTGCCCGAGCCGGTCGAACCGGCGAACGCGACGACGGTGAAGTCCTCGCCGAGGTTCATCCGGGCGTCGGTCTTCTCCAGGAGCTCTCCGGCGCGCGCGACGGTGGTGCGATCGAGACGGCCCTCCTCGAGGTCGAGGGCGCGGCGGATGCCGGCGGCCAGCCGGCTGATGGCCTCGTGGGTCTGCTGGCTCACAGGGTCTCCTCCAATCGGTCTCCGGCTCCACGCAGCACCCCGGCCTGCCGGGGCGGCACCTCGGTGTCGGCGAGCGCCTGATCGAAGGGAGCACGGTGCCGTTCGAGCACCGCCCTCGCCCGTTCGACGAGCTGCTCGCGAGCGGTCTGCGCGAGGTCGCGGGTCACCTGGTCGCCGAAGATCGTGTCGAGCAGCTTGCCCGCGACCACGGCGGTGCCCCCGGCGATGCCGGCCTCGGCACCGGTGAGTCCCCCGGTGCCGGCGAACACGGCGAGCATGAGGACGGCGCCGACGCCGTTGACGCCGAAGGACAGGATCCGGGCCTTGGCCCGCTTGCTCTGGCCGACCTCGCGCACGAGGTCGTTGACGCCGGAGGACCAGTCGGCGACCATCCGGCCGACCTCGGCATCGAACTGCGGGGGCAGCGTGGCCATGGCAGGACGCTCGTCGACGAGCGCGGCGCCCTCGGGGTAGGCCTGCCAGCGTTCGGCGGTCTCCGCGACGGCACGCACCGTCTGCTCCCGGATGAGGAGAGCCACGCTGCTCTCGATGGCCTGCTCGAGCGGCTCGGCGGCGTCGCGCTTGCCGGTCACGGCTGCGGTGATGCGGTCGCGCACGCGCGCGACGGTGGGCTCGAGGCCGCGGAAGAACTGGCCGGTGCCGACGAAGTCCTGCCAGCGGGCCAGCACCTCGCCGCGCAGCACCCGGCCGTCGGCGAGGGACTCGGCGAGATCGGCGGCGCTGCGGCCGAACTCCTCGTCGACCACGGCGTGCAGACGCTGGTGCGCGTCCTCCTGGCCGGACACGATGTCGGCGAGCTCGCGGACCTTGGCCGGGACGGCGGCGAGCGCACCCGTGAGCGTGCGGGAGATCACCCGGTCGCGGGCGGTCGCATTCATCCCGAGATTGAGGATCCACGAGCGCACCGGGAACACCGCGGCGTCGGGCAGCAGGCCGTCGGTGAGCTCGAGCTCGGGGATGGTGAAGATCGGCGCGGAGCCGAGCCCGGAGTCGGAGAGGAGCCCGGACAGGTGGTGGCGCACCTCACGGTTGGCCTGCGGAGGGACCCGGTCGAGCACCATCGCCACCGTCGTGCCGCGCTCGACCGAGGTCTTGAGGAGCTCCCACGGCACGGCGTCGGCGTAGCGGGCGGCGGTGGTGACGAACAGCCACAGGTCCGCCGCGGCGAGCAGCTGGCGGGCGAGCGTGCGGTTGGATTCGAGCACGGAGTCGATGTCCGGGGAGTCGAGGAGCGCGAGACCGCGCGGCACGCCCTCGTGCGCGACGAGGCGCACCTGCGGCTGCTCGAGGTCGGTCTCGGCCCGCACGACGCGTCGGAGAGTGGGGAGGATGCGGTCGGAGGTGAAGTACTCGCGGTCCTCGGGATTGTGGACGAGGACCGGCCAGCGGGTCGTCGGGCGCAGCACGCCCGGGTTGGACACCTCGGAACCGATGATCGAATTCACCAAGGTCGACTTGCCGGCACCCGTGGAGCCGCCGACGACGACGAGGAGCGGCGCGTCGGTGTCCGACACCCGCGGGAGCAGGTAGTCGGTGAGCTGGTCGTCGATGTCCCGCTGCAGTGCACGACCGTCCTGCGCGTCCGCTGTCTGCAGGGGGAACCGCGACTCCCGGACCCGTCTGACCAGGTCGGAGAGCGCCGGCGCCACCCCGGGCGCGAGGGCATGGAGATTCGATCGGGTAGTCACGGCTCCACTCTGTCGGTTTTCGCCGCACGTCACCACTCACCACGCCGACCACCGCGCCGATTCGCGCGTTCTCGAGCGGATTCCGCCCGCCGCGTCACGCGCATCCGGTCGGCGCCGCGAATGTGGCGTGGGTCACAATTTCCAGCGAACTCCCAGGTGCAGAACGGTCGTTCGAGCGTAGTGTTCAAGCACCACACCGAAAGGGGTTGATTCCGATGACGGGATCGCGTTTCTTCCAGGCCGCTGCGGCCATGTCCTTCCTCGCCCTCCTGCTCGTCGTGTTCGGCGGGGTCAGCGTCCTCTTCGTCGATGTCGCCTTCTTCATCCAGGCGTTCGCGCTGCTCGCCGCGCTCGCCGGGATCGGCCTCGCGATGAGTGAGCGGCTCGCGTTCTGGGGCAAGCCCGCCAGCCCGTACCTCGCCTGAGAACACAGCCGGGGCCGCTTCCCGGACTCGGTGCCCGGACATGTCGGGAGCCCGCGGATTCAACGGAGAATCCGCGGGCTCCCGTCATGCGCGGGACGGTTCTCACAGCCTCCACGAGGGCCGATGCTCGAGCGCCGCTGCTCGATCCGGGCCGACCGTGGTCGAGCGCCGTGATCCCGATGCTGCGCCCCCAGCAGGATTCGAACCTGCAACCTACGGATTAGAAGGCCGTTGCTCTATCCATTGAGCTATGGGGGCCGGGCCGCACGGAGCGCCGCCACTCAGGCTACTACACGGCCCTCCCCCGCCGGGCACGGCCTCACAGCGGCCGGGACCTCACGGCGACGACGACCTCACAGCGACCACGACTCGAGCTGACGGAGCATGTCGCGCTTCTTGCTCGTGTGCCCGCCCATCCGCGACAGGATGTCCGACAGCGCCTCGATCGCCTCTTCGATGTAGGGGCCCTTGTTGAGCATGACGCACTCGGCGCGCTGCGCCATCGCCGCGTCGGTGATCTCCGCGCGTGACGGCAGACCGGACTTCGCCAGGCTCTCGAGCACCTGGGTCGCCCAGATCACCGGGACGTGCGCGGCCTCGCACAGCCACAGGATCTCCTCCTGGAGCTCGGCCATCCGCTCGAACCCGGCCTCGACCGCGAGGTCGCCGCGGGCGATCATCACCCCCACGTCCTGCCAGCGCATCGCCTCGAGCAGCATCCGCGGCAGCTCCTCGAACGCCGCGACGGTCTCGATCTTGAGCGTGATGTCGACGTCCTCGGCCTGTTCCGCGGCGAGCGCGTCGATGAGCTGGGCGACGTCGGCGGCGGAGCGGACGAAGGACAGGTTGACCATGTCCGCATGCGCGGCGACGAACGGAATGTGGGAGCGGTCGGCATCCGTCAGCGCCGGGATGCCGATCGTCGTGTCCGGCAGGTTGATGCCCTTCTCCGCCTTGAGCTTCGCCCCGCGCGGACCCGCGCTCGTCACCCGCAGCTCGAGCGCGTCGGTACCCCCGGCGGTGACGACGGCGCCGATCCGGCCGTCGTCGATCCACACCTCGTCGCCGATCGCCGCGTCGTCGAACACCTCCGGCAGCGAGCAGCCGATGACGAAGGGCGGGTCGGTGACTGCGGGGCGCGGCTCCATCGAGCGGGTGAGCACGATGGTGTCGTCGAGGTGCACTCGCATACTCTGCTCGACACCGGGCAGCGGGCCGACGGTGAGGACGGCGTCGAGCGCGTGCACCTCGGTCCCGGTCATCCAGTAGATCGTCTTGTCCGCCGACAGCAGGATCCCGGCCGAGCCGCGGGCCTCGATGCGCAGCCGACGGTGCGAATCCCGGGCGTCGGTGAGACGGACCTCATCGCCCTCGTCGAGGCGGGACAGCGCCTCGGTGATCGCCCCCGCGTCCCCGGCGAGCGGCAGCGCCTCGGCGTCGAGAGCGCCCTCGATGCCGCGGGCCGCCTGGTCGTCGACCCTCCCCAACCACACGATTGAGCGCTCGACGACCCGTCCGGAGACGTCGCGCTCCGGGCGGATCTTGAGGACGGGCGGCCCGGGCAGGAGCGGACCGGTGCGGAGCTTCGGACCGGCGAGGTCCATCGCGATGAGCGGAGGGGATATGCGACCGGGACCGCGCTGGGCGCGGATCGCAGCGATCATCGCGGTCCACGTGTCCTCGTCGTCATGTGCGCAGTTGATCCGCGCGAGGTCCATCCCGGCGGCGGCCATCGCCGCGACGAGGTCGCCGTCGTGGGCCGACTCGGTGGGCATCGTCACCATGATGCGGGTCCGGCGATCGGCCGGTTCCGGGCCGAGGAGCCGCGCGGTGTCACGCGCCAGGATCTCCCGGCCGGCCACCGGGGTGAGCGCCTGCGGATCCGGGTCCGGAGCCTGTCCGAGCTGGGCGCGCAGCGCGGTGAGGACCACGTCGAGGTGTCCGAGCACCCCGGCCTCCATCCGGCCGAGCGAGGACACCCCGACCTCGGCGAGCCGGTCCTGGAGCCCGCGGATGTCGAGCGCCCGCAGGGCGACGTAGTGCACGAGGTTCCGCGCGGATTCCCGGTGCCGGTCGCGCACGCGGGCGATGAGCTCCGCGCTGCGCGCCTCCGCGGCGAGCACAGCGGCGCGCACCTCGGCGACCTCGCTGATGAGGGATTCGACGCGCTGTGCAGCGGGGATCGTGTGGTCAGTGGTCATACGGCAGCACCTCCAGCACGGGAGCGTAGTGCTCCGAGGTCAACGGGAGGTGAACGGCGCGTGCGCGCGGACGGGGCGGAGCAGGGGACGTCCCATGCTCCGCCCCGTCCACAACGGCCCGGCGCGTGCACGGCGATTCGGCGCGAGCGCGCGTCGGTTCAGTCGGCGCGCTCGTCGAGCGCCTTCTCCAGCCGATCGAGCTTGCCGGTGAGCTCACCGGTGTACCCCGGCCGGATGTCGGCCTTGATGACGAGCGAGACGCGCGAGCCGAACGCCCCGACGGCCTCGGTGGCCTCCTTGACCACGGCGAACACCTCGTCCCACTCGCCCTCGATGGTGGTGAACATCGAGTCGGTGCGGTTGGGCAGACCGGACTTCCGCACGACCTCGACGGCCGCGGCGACGGCGTCGTGGACGGAGCCGGTGGGGTCGTCGCCGCCCGAGGGGGCGACGGAGAATGCGAGGAGCATGATCGATCCTTCCTTCGGAGAACGTCGGTACGCGGGGTGCGTCAGGTCGCGGGGACCTCGAGGACGAGCGCGTCGCCCTGGCCGCCGCCGCCGCACAGTGCGGCCACGCCCTTCCCACCGCCGCGCCGCTGGAGCTCGAGCGCGAGGTGGAGCGCGACACGGGCGCCCGAGGCGCCGATCGGGTGGCCGAGCGCGACGGCCCCGCCGTTGACATTGACCTTCGAGTCGTCGATCCCGAGGTCCTTCATGCTCGCCAGGCTCACCGCCGCGAACGCCTCGTTGATCTCGTAGAGATCGAAGTCCGCCGGGCTCATGCCCTCCTTCTCCGCGGCGGCCTTGATCGCCTGCGAGGGCTGGTGCTGCAGCGTCGAGTCCGGCCCGGCGGTCCAGGCGTGGGAGCGGATGACGGCGAGGATCGGCAGACCGAGCTCCTCGGCCTTCTCCCGCGAGGCCACGACGACGGCGACGGCCCCATCCGAGATCTGGGAGGCGGAGCCGGCGGTGATCGTGCCGTCCTTGCGGAAGGCCGGGCGGAGCTTCCCCAGGGATTCGGCCGTGGTGTCCGGGCGCACGCCCTCGTCCTCGCTCACCACGGTGTCGCCCTTGCGCCCGCGGATGGTGACCGGGGTGACCTCATCGGCGAAGCGGCCCTCCTGCCACGCGGCGGCGGCGCGCTGGTGTGACTGCGCGGCGTAGGCGTCCTGCTGCTCGCGGGTGAACTCGCCGTCGCCGGTGTTCGCGGACTCGGTGAGACCGCCCATCGCCTCGTCGGTGAAGGCGTCCCACAGTCCGTCGTAGTCCATGTGGTCGCGGACGGAGATGGTGCCGTACTTGTAGCCCGCACGCGACTTCTCGAGCATGTGGGGGGCGTTCGTCATGGATTCCTGGCCGCCGGCGACGACGAGGTCGTACTCGCCGGCGCGGACGAGCATCGCGGCCTGGGTGATCGCGTTGAGCCCGGACAGGCAGAGCTTGTTGACGGTGATCGCCGGCGTGGACATCGGGATGCCGGCCTGGGCGGCAGCCTGCCGCGCTGGCCCCTGCCCGCAGCCGGCCTGGAGGACCTGGCCCATGATGACGTACTCGACTGCCTCGCGTGCCACGCCCGCGCGGTCGAGGGCGCCGCCGATCGCCTCGGCGCCGAGGTCGACGGCGCTGAGCGATCCGAGTGCTCCGGACATCCGCCCCTGCGGGGTGCGCGATCCGGCGACGATGACGGCTTCGGTCATGTTCTCCTCCTTGAGCAGCCGACCGGCGGGGCGTCCCCGGCGATCGGGCGATGATGGTGGGTGCGTCCGGCACCCGGCCGGCCGCGCGGCGCACCGGCCCTTCGGCGCGCTCCCGTGCTCCGTCCAGGGTATCCGAGGACGTGATGGCCGACACAACCGCCGGCCGAGGCGGCCCGCGGACCGGCACGTGCCCGATCGGGATCAGGCCGGAACCGCACGCACCCGCCCCACCGGTGACGGCGGAACGGGTGCGTGCAGGAAGCGTGGGCCGGGGGCCGCCGAGGCGGTCAGCCCTTGAGGTTGCCGGCGCCGTCGTCGAGGTGCGCGCGGAGGAACCACTGGAACTGCTCGAGCTCCCGGGTCTGGGCGGTGAGGAGGTCCTCGCTCATCGGATCGATCTCCGCGGTCGCGGCGACGGCCTCGCGGTGGGCGGCGTTGACGTCGTCGTAGACGGCGTCGAGCGCGGCGATGTGCGCCTGGGTGCTGGCCCGGTCGAGCTCGTACTTCATGCCCGGGCGATCCCAGGCCACGCGGCTCGGCACACCGTTGGGGCTGCTGCCGAGAGCGGCGATCCGCTCGGCGATCTCGTCGGCGAAGCCGCGGACGAGCTCGACCTGCGGGTCGAGCATCTCGTGCACGCCGATGAAGGCGGGCCCGACGACGTTCCAGTGCGCGTGCTTGAGGATGAGGTGCAGTGCGTTCATCGCATCGAGCCGCTCCTGCAGGATGCCGGCGACCTTCTCGCCTTCGGCCTCGCTGAGTCCGGGAAGGGTGTAAGCCATGGGTGTTCTCCTCTGCTGCGTGTGACGGATGGACGGGTGAGCACTTCCGCCGTGGCACTCGAGCGGCCGGCGGCGTCTGCGCTCTCGATCGGTTCAACACGGACCGCGGTGCCGGTATTCCGCCCGCACCGCCCGCCCCCGGGTGAGATCCCTCGCATCCGCACCGGTGACGCCCAGGCCCCGGGTGCGATCCGCCGGGTCGTGGCCGATCGGGCACATCCGCTCGGAGGTCATACCCATGAATCCTCAGTAGAGTGGACCGAGAAGCTGAAGAGCACCGGTGAGACAAGGATGGGAGTCGAGAGAGTGACGCCTCTGGAAGAGTTCCGCACTGCAATGCGCGGATACGAGAAGAATGAAGTCGATGCCCGGATCGGGCAGCTGCAGACCGAGATCGATTCGCTGCGCAAAGCGCTGGCAGATGCACGGAGCCAGGTGATCACCGCCGATCGCGCCAAGCTGCAGATCGCCGGCGAGCTGTCCGAGGCGAAGCAGCAGCTCAAGAAGGCCGCGAACGACAGCGCCGAGGCGTCCGGCCCTCCCGGCAGCCGGATCGACCACCTGCTCAAGATCGCGGAGTCCCAGGCCCGCGAGACCCTCGCGCAGGCGACCGCGGACGCGGAGACGATCCGCAACAAGGCCCGCGCCGATGCCGCGAGCCAGCGCGCCCGGATGCACACCGAGAGCAACGACGTGCTCAACAAGGCCCGCTCCGAGGCCGAGGCGATCACCGCCTCGGCGGAGCTGCGTGCCGAGGAGACGATCAAGGCCGCGGACTCCCGTGCCGAGGAGCTCAAGGCCACCGCTGCACGCGAGGCCTCCCAGCACACCGACTCCGCGCAGGCGGAGGCCGAGCAGAGCCGCGAGACCGTCAAGCGCGAGATCGCCGCGCTGCGTGCGGACGCCGAGAAGGAGGCCGCCGACATCCGCGCGAAGGCGAAGAGCGAGGCGGACTCCATCCTCGCTGCCGCCCACGCCGAGCAGGAGAAGGCGAAGAAGGCCGCGAACGACCTCGAGGTCGAACTCGCCGACAAGCGCCAGCAGGCGGAGAAGTCGGAGAAGGAGCGCTTCGACAAGGCCACGGAGGAGAACGCGAAGCTCATCTCCGAGGCCCAGGCCCGCGCCAAGAAGGCCGACGAGGAGGCCAAGGCCGCCGCCGAGCGCGCGGAGACGACCCGCAAGGAGGCCGTCGAGAAGGCCGACCGCATCATCGCCGACGGACGGAAGCGCTCGCAGGAGCTCATCGCCGAATCCCGTGCCACCGCCGAGGCGACGATCGAGGAATCCGCCGCCGAGGCCAAGCGCAACGTGTCGAGTGCCCAGTCGCAGGTCGACCTGCTCACCAAGCAGCGCCGCACCATCACCGCCCAGCTCCAGCAGCTGCGGTCGATGTTCGCCGCTCCCGGACTCTTCGACGGCGTCGACATGACCGAGGACAAGTCGGATCAGGAGGCCGCCGCCGCGCTCCCCACCGAGAAGATCGCCTCCGGCTCCGAGCTCGACGACCTCACCGCGCCTGCGGATGCGGAGAGCGCCGCGGCCGCGGCGCAGGAGTCCGGCACGACCGACGGCTCCGGCTCCTCGGGCGCTGCCGGCACCACCGGCGGCGGGGCGCAGAAGCCCGGGGCGCGGAAGCTCGATGAGAAGCCTGCCGGCACGCCCGGCGCCTCGGGCTCCTCGCAGACCGGCGGCCAGCAGCCGAGCGACCGGAAGAACGACGGTGAGAAGCCTGCCCCCGCGCGGCAGTCCGAGGGCGGAACGAAGGCCGATGGCACCGCGAAGCCCGATGGCGCCGCGAAGACCGCCGCCGGGTCGAAGGGTTCCGCGAGCGGTTCCGGCGGCTCGGGGCCGGCCGGCGCCTCGGCGGGTGGAAAGGCTCCGCAGGGCGGCCGACCCGCCCGCGACCCGAAGTCGCGCGACTTCAACCGGCTGCGCTGAGACGGGCGGACACCGACCCGACCCCCGCACCGCGGACGATCCCGCCGTTCATGTCGAACGGCGGGATCGTCGTGTCCGGGGTGTGCAGGGGGCGGCTGTGCTCAGCGGCGCCGGCGGCGGGCGTTGAAGCAGGAGGTGTGCCAGTGGCGCCGGAACGAGACGCCGGCGGCCACCGCGAACTCGTCCTCGGAGCGCCAGGCGACGGTGTGGGCGATCGATGCCGGGAGGTCCTGCCGGCAGCCCGGGCACACGTAGGTCTTCCCCGAGCTGGTCCCGCGAACGTGCTGCACCACCCACTGTCCATCGGGTTCGTCGTGCACGCGGCGCAGGGAGTTGAGGGACAAGCTCAGATCGCGCGGCTCGCGGGACCACTTGTTGGACCGGCGGGAGGAGGACGAACGTGGCATGGCCCGATTCTCTCACGTAGGGTTGCAGGGTGCGTGTGGTGATCGCGAAGTGCAGTGTCGACTATGCCGGAAGGCTGACGGCCCATCTGCCGACGGCTGACCGGGTCCTCATGATCAAGGCCGACGGCAGCGTCCTCGTCCATTCCGACGGCGGATCCTACAAGCCGCTCAACTGGATGACCCCGCCGTGCACCCTGAGCGTGTCGGAGCCGGACGAGGACCAGCGGGCAGCCGGGTTCACCGAGATCTGGACGGTGACCCAGGCGAAGACCGACGACCGCCTGGTGATCTCGATCGCCGAGGTGATCTCCGAGACCGTGCACGACCTCGGCGTCGATCCCGGTCTCGTCAAGGACGGGGTCGAGGCGCACCTCCAGGAGCTCCTCGCCGAGCACATCGAATCGCTCGGCACCGGGTACCAGACCGTCCGCCGGGAGTACATGACCGCGATCGGGCCCGTCGACATCCTCGCGAAGGACGCGCTCGGCACCTCGGTCGCGATCGAGATCAAGCGGCGTGGGGGGATCGACGGTGTCGAGCAGCTCACCCGCTACCTCGAACTCCTCAATCGCGATCCCCTCCTCTCCCCCGTCAGTGGGGTCTTCGCCGCGCAGGAGATCAAGCCCCAGGCCCGTGCGCTCGCGGAGGACCGCGGCATCCGCTGCGTCGTCCTCGACTACGATGCGCTGCGCGGGATGGACGACCCCGAGACCCGGCTCTTCTGAGACCGCCGGCCGCTGCCGAAGGAGCCCGATGACGAATCACGAGATCGACCCGGCTGAGTACGAGTGCGCACACGTCACCTGCGCCGATGCCATCGACATCATCACCGCGCGCGAGGTGCCGCTCGGCGGGCTGCGGGCGATGACCGTGCGCCGCACCCTCCCCCAGCGCAAGCGCTCGCTCATCGGCCCCTGGTGCTTCGTCGACCACTTCGGTCCCGACGATGTCGCCGCCACCGGGGGCATGCAGGTCGCCCGCCACCCGCACACCGGGCTCGCCACCGTGACCCTGCTGTTCCACGGCGAGATCGAGCACATCGACTCCACCGGCTTCTCCAACATCGTGCGGCCCGGCGAGGTCAACCTCATGATCGCCGGCTCCGGCATCTCCCACTCGGAGTTCTCCTCCGATGCCACCGAGCAGCTCCACGGCGTCCAGCTCTGGTACGCGCTGCCCGACGCGCTGCGCAACGGGATGCCGGAGTCCCAGCACTTCGTCCCCACCTGGGCCGAGGTGCCCGGCGGCCGGGTGCTCACCTACCTCGGCTCCTTCGCCGGGCAGAGCTCGCCCGTGGACACCCGTGTGCCCGCGCACGCCGCGGAGATCCTCGTCGATGCGGGGCAGACCGTCGAGGTCGACCTCGATGCCTCCTGCGAGCACGGTGTGCTGCTCGACTCCGGTGCGCTCACGCTCGGCGTGCGCGATCACGAGCAGACGGTGGCGCCGGACGAGCTCGCGTACCTCCCGTCGGGTCCGGATGCGCTGAGGCTCACCGCCGGGCCCGAGGCGCCCGCCCGGGTGATCGTCGTCGGCGGGCGGCCGTTCGGGGAGAGCATCGTCATGTGGTGGAACTTCGTCGGACGCAGCCACGACGAGATCGTCGCCTACCGTCGCGCGTGGCAGACCGAGATCGGTCGCGCCGAGGACGACGGCGCCGATGGCGCCGGTGCCGCTGAGCCGCTGGGCGACGGCGAGGGCGGTGACACCACCGCC
This sequence comes from Brevibacterium sp. NPDC049920, assembly GCF_040656435.1. NCBI lineage: Bacteria > Bacillati > Actinomycetota > Actinomycetes > Micrococcales > Brevibacteriaceae > Brevibacterium > Brevibacterium sp. NPDC049920. The sequence goes on along the minus strand of NZ_JBFAMF010000007.1, from coordinate 168,666 downwards.
GAGCCTGTGGGCGACGGCGTCGAGGGGCCGCGGTTCGGCACCTTCCCGCCCGACCAGCCCGAGCCGATCCCGGCGCCCCCGCTCCCCCGCGTCCGCATCAAGCCCAGGAGGCAGTCATGAGCGATCCTGTCATCGAAGTCACCGACAACCCTGCCGAGCACCGCTACGACATCACCGTCGACGGCGCGCCGGCGGGGTTCTCGGCCTACCGCGACACCACGGCGCCCCGCGGCGGCGGGAGCGGATCCGGTGAGGGGGACGCCCCCGGCGGGGGTTCCTCGGACCCGGCGCAGCAGCGGATCCTCTACCACACGGTGATCGACGAGGCCTTCTCCGGCCGGGGGCTCGCCTCCCGGCTCACCCGGGACGCGATCGCCGCCGCCGTGGCCGAGGGCTTCCGGATCGTCCCGCTGTGCCCCTACGTCAAGTCGTGGGTGGGCAAGCACGACGAGTTCGCCGACCACATCGACCCGGTCAGCAGCGCCCACCTCGCCCTCTTCTCCTGACAATTTCCGAAGGTTCCTGAGAGCGATTCCGCGCGTCTGTGCGATCTCACGATGCAGGACCTCACGGACCCCCGACCTCATGCCCCGAATCCCCGGACCGTCGGCGAGGCGTCCAGGGCAGCGGCCGTGAGCGCGACGACCTCGGCCTCGGGCATGTCCTTCGTCACCCGGGTGCGTCGCCAGCCCTCCGACTCGAACGCCTGACCGCGCTCGATGTCGACCGCCCACTGGACGGGGTCGGTCCGGTGGTGCTCCCCCTCGTACTCGACGGCGAGTCGCTGCTCGACGTAGCCGACATCCGGATGGATCGTCCGACCGAGCGCTCGGATGTGGACGGGAGGATGGACGACCGGCTCCGGGAGCCCGCCGTCCACAAGCACGAGTCGCAGAGAAGTCTCGCGCGGCGAATCCACCCCCGGCCGCGCGCGGTCGAGCGCGGCGCGGAAGGTCGACCTGCCGCGGTACCGGACCGGCGCCTCGGCGACGGCGCGGAGCGAATCCAGGGTGGCGCTCGCCTCTCCGTGCCACGTGCCGAGCAGGCAGTCGAGGGCGATGGTCATGTCGCGCACGCCGAGCATCCCGGCGATCTGCCGCAGCGTCTGATCACGTGCGACGATCCGCAGGTCCCACTCCTCGACGACATCGAGCAGCTCCGCCGAATGCCCTTTGACACCGCGGCGGCGGATCGGCACGACGCCGATCATCGAGGTCACGTGGCTGTGGCGGAGCAGATCCTGCGGGACCGCCATGCCGTGGAGGACCGCCGCCGAGGTGTGGCTCGCGGCGCAGTCCGGCCGCACGTGCTGGAGGCCGAGCTGGCGCAGATGGATGGTCTTCCAATCCTCATCGGCCCAGTCGGGGATCTCGATCGTCTTCCGCCACTCCGGGTGCTCGCGCACGCCGTGATGCGGTGCACGGACATGTCCGCGCGCGGTGACGGAGTACGAGGACAGGTCGTAGGAGTCGTGATCGTCGGGGTTGAAGTACAGGGGGATCCGGTGTGCAGCCATGCCGGCACGCTAGACAGAGCGTCGCCCCGGCACCAGTGCGCGCCCCGGCCTGTGGACTGTTGCGGGCGCCGGCTCACGATTGTGACACCAGGACGCCGCGGCTGTGACCTCGCGACGCGGGCGATGACATCGGGGGCGCCTTCGCCACCGGGGAACTCCACCGGTCGCTGCGCTGCGACCAGCACCCGGACCCGTCACGGGACACAGTCGGCGGCGCGCTGACCTTGCGAAGAATCGCGGAAACGCTCTCAGGAATCTTCGGAAATTGAGGTCTCAGGGGCGGTCGAAGTCGAGGAGATCGGGCTTCTCCACCCGCTCGACCTGCGCACCGAGCGCCTGGAGCTTCTCCACGAAGTACTCGTAGCCACGATCGATGTGATCGACACCGGAGATCTGCGTCTGCCCGGTCGCGGCGAGCCCCGCGAGCACCAGACCCGCCCCGGCCCGGATGTCCGAGGCCTCGACCTCCGCCCCGGAGAGCTGCGGCACCCCGGTGATGAGCGCGTGGTTGCCGTCGATCGACACCTCCGCGCCGAGCCGGGCGAGCTCGTTGACGAACCGCCAGCGCGCCTCGAAGAGGTTCTCGGTCAGCAGCCCCACACCGTCGGCCACCGCGTTGAGCGCGATGACGAAGGGCTGAAGATCCGTGGGGAAGCCGGGGAACGGCAGGGTCGACACACGGATGCTGCGCGGCCGCTCGGTCCCACGCACCCGGAACGCGCCGCCGGGGTTGTCGGTGTCGCAGTCCGCGACCTCCGCCCCGGCGTCGCGGAGCTTGTCGACGACGATCGGCAGCAGGTCGAGGGACGCGCCCTCGACGGTGAGGTCGCCCCCGGTGATCGCGGCGGCGAACGCCCAGGTCCCGGCGACGATCCGATCCCCCACGCAGCGGTGCTCCACCGGCTGCAGGCGGGCGACGCCGTCGACGGTCAGGGTCGAGGTGCCGATCCCGGAGATCCGTGCGCCCATCGCCACGAGCATCCGACAGATGTCGACGATCTCCGGTTCGCGCGCCGCGTTCTCGATGACGGTCCGGCCCTCGGCGAGCGTCGCGGCCATGACGAGGTTCTCCGTCGCCCCGACCGAGGGGAACGCGAGGTGGATGTCCGCCCCGCGCAGGCCGTCGGGCGCCTCGGCGATGAAATATCCGTGGTCGAGGTGGACGGTCGCCCCGAGGAGCTCGAGGCCGGCTTTGTGGAGGTCGAGCCCGCGCGAGCCGATCGCGTCGCCGCCGGGCAGCGCCACGTGGGCGGCGTGCATCCGACCGGTGAGCGGGCCGAGAACGGAGATCGAGGCGCGCATCGCGCGGACGAGCTCGTAGTCCGCCTGGATCCCGGCCTCCTCGGGCACGTCGATCGCGACCGTCCCGGCCTCCGGGTCGTAGTCGATCCCGCAGCCGAGGCGTCCGAGCAGCTCGCACATGATCGACACGTCGAGGATGCGCGGCACATTGGTGATCACGGAACGGCCCGGGGCGAGCAGGGTCGCCGCCATGAGCTTGAGCACGCTGTTCTTCGCCCCGCGGACCTCGACGGAGCCGGACAGCACAGCGGGGCCGTGGACGGTCAGGACCTGCATCAGGTGAATCGTCCCATCGTGAGATTGGAGCCGGGAGGAGCCGACTCGAGCCAGGAGGAGAAGGCCGAGAGCGCCTCGGAGTCGAGGGCGAGGAGCACGTCCCGGGGATCCCCGTCATGGGTGCCGTAGCGGCACGTGATGATCTGAGCATCGGGCAACACCGCGTACTGCTCGTCCGGATCAGGCGCATTCCGCGCGGTGATCTCGAGATCCGAGCGCGGCAGCAGGAAGGCGGGGCGCCGGCCGAGGCTGAACACGGGGTACCACGCGAGAGCGGTGACGGTGAACACCCCGACCCCGAGACGCCAACGTGGGCGACGGGTACCGTCGCCCACGCGGGTGGAGCAGTCGAATGCGCCCGACAGACGGGTGATCGAGCGGCGTCGCATCGAGAACAGTGCGACGACGAGGATCGCCAGCCCTACCAATGAGAGCAGAACAATCAGTAGGGAGGAGGGGTTCACGTCTGCCAGTGTAGCGAAGCTCAGACGAGTTCGGCCTGGTCGGCGACCACGGTCACGCGATCGTTCTCCACGGACAGGAACCCGCCATCGGCCTGAGCCGTGAGGTGCTCGCCGTCCGCGGTCACGATGCGCACCTGCCCGCCGGCCACGATGCCGAGCACCGGCTCGTGGCCGGGCAGGATGCCGATCTCGCCCTCGGTGGTCTTGGCCACGACCCGGCGGGCCTCGCCGGACCACACAGCGTGCTCGGCGGCGACCACGGTGACCTGGAGACTCATCGGATCAGCCCTTCTTCTGGAGCTCGTCGTAGTTGCGCAGCACGTCGTCGATCGCGCCGACGTTGAAGAACGCCTGCTCCGGGATGTGATCGAAGTCGCCGTTGCAGATGCCGCGGAAGCCCTCGATGGTGTCCTTGATCGACACGGTCGAGCCCTCGACACCGGTGAACTGGAGCGCGGTGTAGGTGTTCTGGGAGAGGAACTGCTCGATCCGGCGCGCGCGGTGCACGGTGAGCTTGTCCTCCTCCGAGAGCTCGTCGACGCCGAGGATCGCGATGATGTCCTGCAGCTCCTTGTTCTTCTGCAGGATCTGCTTGACCTCGGTCGCCACGTCGTAGTGCTCCTGACCCACGTAGAGCGGGTCGAGGATGCGCGAGGACGAGGCGAGCGGGTCCACGGCCGGGTAGAGGCCGCGCGAGGCGATGTCACGGCTGAGCTCAGTCGTCGCATCGAGGTGCGCGAAGGTCGTCGCCGGGGCCGGGTCGGTGTAGTCGTCGGCCGGGACGTAGATCGCCTGCATCGAGGTGATCGAGTTGCCGCGGGTCGAGGTGATGCGCTCCTGCAGGACACCCATCTCGTCGGCCAGGGTCGGCTGGTAGCCCACGGCCGAGGGCATGCGGCCCAGCAGCGTGGAGACCTCGGAGCCGGCCTGGGTGAAGCGGAAGATGTTGTCGATGAAGAGGAGCACGTCCTGGTTCTGCACATCGCGGAAGTACTCCGCCATGGTCAGACCGGTGAGCGCGACGCGCAGGCGGGTGCCCGGCGGCTCGTCCATCTGGCCGAAGACGAGCGCGGTCTTGTCGAGCACGCCCGACTCGTCCATCTCGAAGATCAGGTCGTTGCCCTCACGGGTGCGCTCGCCGACGCCGGCGAACACCGATACGCCGCCGTGGTCCTGGGCCACACGCGTGATCATCTCCTGGATGAGCACGGTCTTGCCCACGCCCGCGCCGCCGAACAGGCCGATCTTGCCGCCGAGCACGTAGGGGGTGAGGAGGTCGATGACCTTGATGCCGGTCTCGAACATCTGGGTCTTCGACTCGAGCTGGTCGAAGTTCGGCGCGCTGCGGTGGATCGGCCAGCGTTCGGTGATCTCGTAGGGCTCGTCGATCATCGAGCCGTTGAGGACGTCACCGGTGACGTTGAAGACCTTGCCCTTGGTCACGTCGCCCACGGGCACGGTGATCGGGGAACCGGAGTCGACGACCTCCTGGCCGCGGACGAGGCCGTCGGTCGGCTGCAGGGAGATCGCGCGGACGATGCCGTTGCCGAGCTGCAGCTCGACCTCGAGGGTGACCTTGCGGGTCCCCTCGGACAGCGTGACCTCGGTGGTCAGCGCGTTGTAGATGGCCGGCACGGAGTCGAGCGGGAACTCGACGTCCACGACGGGGCCGATGACGCGGGAGATCCGGCCAACGGTCCCCTGTGCCTGGGGGGTTTCCGTAACTGTGGCAGTCATGGTCTTCTTTCTTCTCTGCTCTCGTAGGTGACCGGTCACTCGCCGCCGGAGGCGGCGAGGGCGTCGGCACCGCCGACGATCTCAGTGAGTTCCTGAGTGATCTCGGCCTGGCGGGCCGTGTTGGCCAACCGGGTGTAGGTCTTGATGAGTTCGTCGGCGTTGTCCACCGCAGTGTTCATCGCCTGCTGGCGAGCCGCCTGCTCCGCCGCCGAGGCGTTGAGCAGGGCGGCGAGGATCCGCGAGTCGATGTAGCGCGGGAGCAGCGCATCGAGCACTTCCTCCGCACTCGGCTCGAACTCGTAGAGCGGGAACACCTGATCCTGCTCGAAGCTCGGCGCGGTCGGCTCGGTGCGCACCTCGGGCACGCTCGAGTCGTCCTCCGCCTCGACGACCTCGAGCGGGATGAGCCGACGGTACTCCGGCTCACGGGCGATGCTCGAGATGAAGCGGGTGTAGACGAGGTAGATCTCGTCGACCCCGCCGTCCTCGACGGGAGTGTGGAACGCCTCGACGAGCTGCTCGCCGATCTCACGGGCGTGAGCGGCCTCCGGCGCCTCGGAGAACCCGGTCCACGCCCGGGCGAGCTCGCGCTCCCGGAAGGTGTAGTAGGTCTCCGCCTTGCGGCCGACGGTGTACAGCGACACCTGCTTGCCGTCCTCGCCGAGCATGCGGACGAGCTCCTCGGCCTCACGGATGACGTTCGCCGAGTAGGCGCCGGCGAATCCGCGGTCGGGGCCGATCACGACCACCGCGGCCCGCTGCGCGTTCTCGGGCTCGGTGGTGAGGGTGTGATCGACGTTCGACTGCGTGGCGACGGCGGACACCGCACGGGTGAGCGCATTCGCGTACGGGCTCGCGGCCTGCACGCGTCCGATCGCCTTCTGGATCCGGGACGCAGCGATGAGCTCCATGGCCTTGAAGATCTTCCGCAAGGACTTCGTGGAGTTGATCTTCGCCTTGAAGACCCTCTGCTGGGCTCCCATCAGATGTTCCTTTCGCTAGCGAGCGTCATGGGGTCGGTCAGGCCTTCTTGGCCGAGGACCCGCGCGACTGCTTGACGATCTTCTCCTGCTGCACCTCGTCGGCCTGGGCGGAGTCGAACTCCTCCGAGCCGGCGTGGATGCCCGCATCCGAGGACGGCTGGAAGCCGGCCTTGAAGTCGGTGATCGCCTGATCGAGCTCGCTGATGATCTCATCGGAGAGCTTGGCGGTGAGATCACGGATCGTGTCGAGCAGATTCGTCTTCCGCTCGAGGTGTTCGTGGAACTCCGCTTCGAACCGCAACACGTCCTCGACCGGGATGTCGTCGAGGTGACCCTCGGAGCCGGCCCAGATCGACACGGTCTGCTTCTCCGCCGACATCGGGGAGAACTGGTTCTGCTTGAGCAGCTCGGTGAGGCGGGCGCCGCGGGCCAGCTGCTGCTTGGTCGCAGGATCGAGGTCCGAGGCGAACATCGCGAAGGCCTCGAGCGAGCGGTACTGCGCGAGCGAGATCTTCAGCGTGCCCGACACACCGCGCAGCGGCTTCGTCTGGGCGGAGCCGCCGACGCGCGACACCGAGATGCCGACGTCGACCGCGGGGCGCTGGTTCGAGTTGAACAGATCCGACTGGAGGAAGATCTGGCCGTCGGTGATCGAGATGACGTTCGTCGGGATGAAGGCTCCGACGTCGTTCGCCTTGGTCTCGATGATCGGCAGGCCGGTCATCGAACCGCCGCCCATCGCGTCCGACAGCTTGGCGCAGCGCTCGAGCAGGCGGGAGTGGAGGTAGAACACGTCGCCCGGGTAGGCCTCACGACCCGGCGGACGGCGCAGCAGGAGGGAGATCGCACGGTAGGCCTCGGCCTGCTTCGACAGGTCGTCGAACACGATGAGGACGTGCTTGCCCTCGTACATCCAGTGCTGGCCGATGGCCGAGCCCGCGTAGGGGGCGAGGTACTTGAAGCCGGCGGGGTCGGAGGCCGGGGAGGCGACGATCGTGGTGTACTCGAGCGCACCCGACTCCTCGAGGCTGCGGCGCACCGAGGCGATGGTCGAGCCCTTCTGGCCACAGGCGACGTAGATGCAGCGGACCTGTTTCTTCGGGTCGCCGGACTCCCAGTTGGCCTTCTGGTTGATGATCGTGTCGAGCGCGATCGCGGTCTTGCCGGTCTTGCGGTCGCCGATGATGAGCTGGCGCTGTCCGCGGCCGATCGGGATCATCGCGTCGATGGCCTTGAGGCCGGTCTGCAGCGGCTCCTTGACCTCCTTGCGGTCCATCACGCCGGCGGCCTGGAGCTCGAGCTCGCGGCGGCCGGTGGAGGCGATCTCGCCGAGTCCGTCGATCGGGTTGCCGAGCGGGTCGACGACGCGTCCGAGGTAGCCGTCGCCGACCGGGATCGACAGGACCTCGCCGGTGCGGTAGACGTTCTGCTCCTCAGCGATGCCTTCGAAGTCACCGAGGATGACGGCACCGATCTCGCGCTCATCGAGGTTCTGGGCGAGGCCGAGGGTGCCGTCCTCGAACCGGAGGAGCTCGTTCGCCATCACGCCGGGCAGGCCCGAGACGCTGGCGATGCCGTCACCGGCGGTGATGACCTTGCCGACCTCGGTCTTGTCTCCACCCTGCGGGTTGTACGATTCGACGAACTTCGCCAGGGCGTCCCGGATCTCCTCCGGACGAATTGTCAGTTCCGCCATCTGGTTTCCCTGCTTCCTTGTTTTCGAAGAGCGTCCCCGAGGTGGTCGGGTGGACCGCTCCATACCGTGTATGTGTGCCCGAGGTGCGCGGGCGGTGGTGTGTCAGCCGGCGAGCCGGCGACGGGCGTCTGCCAGACGATCGGAGATCGTCGAGTTCATCACCTCATCGCCGACCTGCACGCGCACTCCGCCGACGACTTCGGGATCGACGTGCACGTTGAGGACCAGCTCCCTGCCGTAGGACGCAGAGAGCGCTGCGGTCAGACGGTCCTGCTGTTCGGGGCTCATCGGCTGGGCGACCGTCACCTCGGCGACGGAGCGCTGCTGGCGCGCCGCGAGCACCTCGGAGTAGGTGTCCAGCGTCTCCGAGACCCGCAGGCCGCGCGGGTGCGCGGCCGCCTGGGAGGCGAGACGGACGGTGTCGGCCGAGGCCCTCTCACCGAGCAGGTCCGCGACGAGCGCGCGCTTGGACTCCGCGGGCGCGGCGGACTCGAAGGCCCAGCCGAGCTCGTGATCGGATTCCAGCAGACGGCTGAAGCGGAACAGCTCCTCCTCGACCTGGCCGAGCCGGCCCGCGGTCTGAGCGTCGGCCGCGACCGCGGTGACGCCGGCGACCTCGAGCGCAGTGACGAAGTCCTGCGGCCTGGCCCAGTGACGGGCGGCCGCGGCGAGAGCGATGTCGAGCGCACGCTCGTCCACCGACCCGGAGAACAGGGTCTGGAGCACGCCGCGCTTGCGCTCGGCGTCGATCGCCGAGTCCGCCATGGCACGGCGGAGCTGCGCGTTGTCCGCGAGCACCGAGACCATGCCGAGCAGGCCGTCGGCCAGCGCGGCACCGGACTGCTGCCCGAGGGCCGCGTCCAGGTCCTGCAGCGTGAGGGCGAGTGAGCTTCTGCTCGACTGGAGCATCAGTACTCCTTCACCGGCTGAGCCGCAGGGGTCTGCGCTTCGAGGTCGGCGATGAAGCGGTCGACGACGTTCGCGGCGCGCTGGTCGTCGCGCAGGCTCTCGCCCACGATCCGCGAGGCCAGATCGGTGGCGATGCCGCCGACCTCACCGCGCAGCGAGACCATCGCGGCCTGCCGCTCGGCCTCGATCTGCGCCTTGGCCTGCGCGATGATGCGCTCGGCCTCGTCGTTGGCGTTCTGCTTCATCTCTGCCAGGATCTGCGCGCCCTCTTCCTGGGCCTCGGCCCGGAGCCGTGCGGCCTCGGCGCGACCGTCGGCGAGCTGCTTCTGGTACTCGGCGAGGGCCTTGTCGGCCTCCGCCTGCACCCGCTCAGCCTTCTCGATGCCGCCTTCGATGGCCTGTGCGCGCTCGTCCAGGATGTCCCTGAACTTCGGCAGCACGAGCTTCCAGAAGGCGAAGAAGATGATGGCGAAGCAGACCGCTGACCAGATGATGTCATAGGTCGCCGGCAGCAGGGGGTTGGCAGTCTCTCCTGCTGCAAGCACTGAAATCGGGGTCATGTGATCGCTCTGCTTCCGTTATCAGACGGCGAAGATGAAGTGTGCGGCGACGCCGAGGAACGCCAGGAGCTCGACGAACGCGATGCCGAGGAACATGGTGGTGCGCAGCTGACCGGAGACCTCCGGCTGGCGGGCCATGCCCTCGACGGTCTTGCCGACGAGAATGCCGATGCCGATACCCGGGCCGATGGCCGACAGGCCGTATCCGACGGTCGAGATGCTGCCGGAGACTTCGGCGAGAATGGTGGTGTCCACGTGGGTTCTTCCTTCCGATTACTGAAATCCGACTGGTGGGTCGGACTCGTTCCTAGCCGTTGGTTGACAGGTTCAATGGGCCGGCTCAGTGGTCGTGCGACACGCTGAGCTGGATGTAGGCGGCGGTGAGCAGCGCGAAGATGTAGGCCTGCAGGATCGCGACCAGGATCTCGAACAGCGTGAACGCGAAGCCGCCGATGAAGGTGAGTGCGCCGAAGGCCGCCCAGGCCCCGCCGAGCTCGACGACGAAGTACTGGGTGGCCGCGAAGCACAGCACCAGGAGGAGGTGTCCGACGAGCATGTTGAACGTGAGTCGGAGGGTGAGGCTGAGCGGGCGGGCGACGAAGGTCGAGACCGCTTCGATCGGGGTGACGAGGATGTACATCGCCTTGGGCACGCCGGCCGGGAAGAGCTGGCTCTTGATGTACTGGCCGCCGCCCTGGGCCTTGATGCCGGCGCCGATCATGACGACGTAGGCGACGAGGGCCATGACGAGCGGCATGCCGATGTTCGCGTTCGAGGAGATGTTGAGGAACGGGATGATGCCGGTGATGTTGAGAGCGAAGACCGACAGGAAGATCACCGCGATGAGCGGGAAGAAGCGGTCGCCGTCCTTCTTGCCGAGCATGTCGTAGGCGATGCCCTTGCGGACGAAGTCGAGCACCATCTCCGCGATCGACTGACCGCGCCCCGGGACGAGCTTGGGGTTGCGCAGGAGCCACACGAAGAGCAGCACGAGCAGCAGGCTCACGAGGATCCGGATGATCATGATCCGGTTGAGCTCGAACGGAGTGCCCGCGAACAGAACTGCCGGTGGATAGAACTCCTCGAGACCGGGGGCGTGGAAACCGCCTCCCTCGCTCGCTGCGAGAAGCATTGTCGGTGACAAGGCAGCTGGAGTGAACAGGGCTGACTCCTGACGACTCGGCGGGGCGAACCGGGCTCCCGATTGACCACCATGGACGAACACTGACCGGCGAGCGCACCTCGATCCCGGACGGGATGGGAGGTGGGGCTGGCGCCTGTGAAATCTGCACGGTGTGCGCTCAGGCACTCCACGGCGATTCCACAGTCACTCTACCAACCGTAGAGGGCCAGACCAAACCGGATCGCCGCTCCGGGCGGGGTGCCCCCGGCCCTCCGGGCGCCTACTTCGGGTCGATGATCGGGAGGCGGGCGCGCTGCACCGTGACGACGTCGACGATGAGGGAGGCGAAGGCACCGACGGCGAGTGTGACGAAGAGCACCCAGGGATCGTAGAAGTCGAGGTTCCGCAGGCTCGCGGTGAGCGCGATGAGGCCGGCGACCTTGAGGAGGAAGCCGCCGAGCACGGCTCCGGCCATGACCACCGGCGAGGAGTCCGCGGTGAGCAGCATGAGGAGCGCGGTGATCGCGAAGAACACGAATGCGGTGGCCGCGCCGATGAGGGCGCCCCACACCCCCGGCATGCCGGCGACGAGATACCCGACGACCGTGGCGATGACGGCGATGACGGCGGTGATGAGCAGACCGCGCACGATGATGCCGCGCATGATCGTCCGGACGGTGTCGTGGGCAGTCATATTTCCTCCTTGGCCCGCAGACGGGCACGCAGCGGGTAGAACGTCAGGATGAGGGTCACAGCGATCGCGACGAAGAGCACGGAGATCACGGTGCCCGGCGGGAGCATGAGGAAGGAGACCGTGCCGAAGGCGAAGATCGCCGTCCACAGGTAGAGCAGGAGCACGGCGCGGGCGTGGGAGTGGCCGAGCCGGAGCATGCGGTGGTGGAGGTGCTTGGCGTCGGCGGAGAACGGCGACTGGCCGGCGAGCATGCGGCGCACCACCGCGAGCATGAGATCGAGCAGCGGCAGGAACATCACCGCGACCGGGAGGATGATCGGGAGGAAGGTGGGGAGGACGCGCTCGCGGCCGAGCAGCGCCGGGTCGACCTGGCCGGTGACGCGGATCGTCGAGGCGGCGAGGAGCAGGCCGATGAGCATCGAGCCGGAGTCGCCCATGAAGATCCGTGCGGGGTTGAAGTTGTGGGGCAGGAAGCCCAGGCAGGCGCCGACGAGCACGGAGATGATGAGCGAGGCGAGGTTCGCGTAGCTGTCCGGGCTGGTGTCGACGGCGAGTCCGTAGGAGTAGACGAAGAACGCCACTCCCCCGATCGTCACGACGCCGGCGGCGAGCCCGTCGAGGCCGTCGACGAAGTTCACCGCATTGATCGTCACGAGCACGACGAGCACCGTGACGATGATCGACATCCGCGGCGAGCCGATGATGACCTCGTTGAACGGGATCGAGAGCATCGCCACGCCGTTGAGCGCCATGAACCCGGCGGCGAGCGTCTGCCCGGCGAGCTTGGTGATCCAGTGGAGGTCCCAGATGTCGTCGATGACGCCGAGCAGGCAGAGCATCGCCGCGGCCCCGGCGATCCCGATGACCGGTGCCGGCTGCTCGAAGAGCTCCTCGAGGAACGGGGTGCGCGAGGCGAAGAGCAGACCCACCATGACCCCGGCGAAGATCGCGACCCCGCCGAGGCGCGGCGTCGGCACCGAGTGGACGTCGCGTTCGCGCAGGGGCGAGAAGATCAGCCCCCGCTCCGCGATGCGCCGGACCATCGGGGTCACGAGGTAGGTGGTGATCGCAGCGATCACCACGATGAACAGATAGGCGCGCACTCAGCCGTCCACATCCACGAGGTCCGGCACGACCTCGAGAAGCTGCCCGTGGGTGATCGGGCCGGAGCGGACGAGGCGCGGGGGTCGCGCGGTCATGTCGACGATCGTCGAGGACCTCCCGCCGAGCACCGGGCCGCCGTCGAGGTAGACGTCGACGGCATCGCCGAGCATCGATTCGGCCTGGTCCGCGGTCGAGGCGGCCGGGGATCCCGTGGTGTTCGCGCTCGACACCGCGAGCGGCCCGGTGAGGACGAGGAGCTCGCGCGTCCGGTCCTCGTCGGGCATCCGGATCGCGACCGTGCCGTGGGTGTCGCCGAGGTCCCAGTCGAGGAACGGCTGGGCGGTGCAGATGATCGTGAGCGGACCCGGCCAGAAGCGCTTCGTCAACGTGAGGATGCGTTCGTCGGCGACCTCGGCGAGCCCCATGAGCGCCTCGCGCCGGCCGACGAGGACCGGCGGCGGCATGTCCCGGCCGCGGCCCTTGGCGGCGAGGAGCTTCGCCACCCCCTCCGGGGAGAAGGCGTCGGCGGCGATGCCGTACACCGTGTCGGTGGGGAGCACGATGAGCCCCTGGGCGCGCACGACGCGGGCGCACTCCTCGAACACGAGATCACGGACATCGTCGTTGCGGACGTCGAAGGTGCGTGACATCAGCTCTCTTCCGGTAGTGCGGCGGTCGTGAAGCGGTCCCTGTCAGTGTAATCGCGGTGGGTGCGCGCACCGGTGAAGCCGCTCGCCGTGAGCAGGGTGCGCAGCGCCGCACCCTGGGTGTCGTCGTGCTCGACGACGATCGTGCCGCCGGGTCGGAGCACCCGGACGCCGGCGCGCACCACTGCTGCCGGCAGCTCCATGCCGTCGGCGCCCCCGCCGAACAGCGCGCTCGCCGGGTCGTGCTCCCCGACCTCGGGGGCGTCCGGCGTGCGTCCGGCGGGGATGTAGGGCGGGTTGGAGACGAGGACGTCGAAGGCGCCGATCTCCGGGAGTTCGCGGATGTCGGCGGCGAGCAGCGTGACCGTGCTGCCGGCGGCTGCCACGGCGTGCCGGTGGGTGTCGACATTGCGATGCGCGGCGGCGAGCGCGGCTTCCTCCTTCTCCACCGCGACGACGGTGCTGCCGGGCACCTCGGTCGCGACGGCGAGGGCGATCGCGCCGGAGCCGGTGCACAGATCGAGGATGCGCGGCCGCTCGATGCCGCGGGCGGCGGCGATCACCTGATCGACGAGGAGCTCGGTCTCGGGGCGCGGGATGAAGACCCCCGGGCCGACAGCGAGCTCGAGGTAGCGGAAGGCGGCGGAGCCGGTGATGTGCTGGAGCGGCTCGCGGGCGCAGCGGCGCTCGAGCAGGTCGGCGAGGCGGGCGCGCACGGGCTCCGGGACGGCGGTGCCGCGCAGGGAGCGCAGCCCGAGCTCACCCGGGGTGCAGTCCCAGGCGTGGGCGAGGAGCAGCCGCGCGTCGGCCGACGGCGAGGGCACTGCGGCCTCACGCAGCCGGTCGGCCGTGACGGCGAGCACGGCGTCGGGGGTGGGAGCGGGCATCGGGGCTCAGCCGATCGCGTCGAGCCGGCGGGCGCGCTCGGCGGCCCGGGAGGACTCGATGACCGGGTCGAGCTGGCCGGACAGCACCTGGTCGAGGTTGTGGGCCTTGTACCCCGTGCGGTGGTCGGCGATCCGGTTCTCCGGGAAGTTGTACGTGCGGATCCGCTCGGAGCGGTCGACCGTGCGCACCTGGGTGCGGCGCAGGTCGTTGGCGGCGGCGGCCGCTTCCTCCGCCTGGCGGGCGAGGATCCGGGCGCGCAGGATGCGCATCGCGGCCTCGCGGTTCTGGAGCTGCGACTTCTCGTTCTGGCAGCTCGCCACGATGCCGGTGGGCAGGTGGGTGATCCGGACGGCGGAATCGGTGGTGTTGACGGACTGGCCTCCGGGTCCCGAGGAGCGGTAGACGTCGATCCGGAGGTCGGAGTCCGCGATCTGGACCTCCTCGGGCTCGTCGACCTCGGGGAAGACGAGCACGCCGGCGGCCGAGGTGTGGATCCGGCCCTGCGATTCGGTCACCGGTACGCGCTGCACGCGGTGCACGCCGCCCTCGAACCGCAGCCAGCCGTACACTCCCCCGTCCTTCGACTTCACAGCGAGGGTGACGTCCTTGCTGCCACCGAGGTCGGAGGCGGTCCGGTCGAGGATCTCCGTCGTCCAGCCGCGGGAGTCCGCCCACCGCTGGTACATGCGCAGGAGGTCGGAGGCGAACAGCGCGGATTCCTCGCCGCCCTCCCCCGCCCGGATCTCGATGAGGGCGTCGCGGGCGTCGTCGGGGTCGCGCGGCACGAGCAGCTCGCGCAGGCGGGCGAGCAGCGCGCTGCGACGCTCGGTGAGCTCCTCGACCTCAGCGGCGAAGGACGCGTCCTCCGCGGAGAGCTCGGCCGCGGCGCCGAGATCGGCGTCGACGGCGGTGAGCTCGCGCCAGCACTCGGCCACCTGGTCGAGCTCGGCGTAGCGCCGGGTCAGGCGCCTCGCCGACCCGGGGTGCTGGTGCACCTCCGGGTCGGCGAGGTCCTGCTCGACGCGCGCGTGCTCGTCGAGGAGCGAGCGCACCGTCTGGGTGAGCGATTCGATGTCCGCGCCGGCATGCCCTGCGCTCATCGATCAGTACTCGTCGGCGGCGGACTTCGGCAGCGGAGTCGTCTTCTGCACCTGCATGAGGAACTCCGCGTTCGAGCCGGTCTCCTTGAGCTTCGACAGGAGCAGCTCGAGCGACTGCTGCTGCTCGAGACCGGACAGCACGCGACGCAGCTTCCACATGATCTTCCGCTCCTCCGGGCTCATGAGGTTCTCCTCACGACGGGTGCCCGAGGAGTTGACGTCCACGGCCGGGTAGATGCGCTTGTCCGCGAGGTGGCGGCTGAGGCGCAGCTCCATGTTGCCGGTGCCCTTGAACTCCTCGAAGATCACCTCGTCCATCTTCGACCCGGTCTCGACGAGCGCGGTGGCGAGGATGGTGAGCGAGCCGCCGCCCTCGATGTTGCGCGCGGCACCGAAGAACTTCTTCGGCGGGTAGAGCGCATTGGCGTCCACACCGCCGGACAGGATGCGTCCGGACGCCGGCTGGGCGAGGTTGTAGGCGCGCCCCAGGCGGGTGATGTTGTCGAGGAGCACGACGACGTCCTGGCCCATCTCGACGAGGCGCTTGGCGCGCTCGATGGCGAGCTCGGCGATCGTCGTGTGGTCGTCCGCCGGGCGGTCGAAGGTCGAGGCGATGACCTCGCCCTTGACCGCGCGCTCCATGTCGGTGACCTCTTCGGGGCGCTCGTCGACGAGCACGACCATGAGGTGCACCGCGGGGTTGTTCGCGGTGATCGCGTTCGCGATCTGCTGCATGATCATCGTCTTGCCGGCCTTGGGCGGCGCGACGATGAGGCCGCGCTGACCCTTGCCGATCGGGGCGACGAGGTCGATGATGCGTCCGGAGATCTGCTTCGAGGTGGTCTCCATCCGCAGGCGCTCCTGCGGGTAGAGCGGGGTGAGCTTGGAGAACTCGACGCGCCGTTTGGCGTCCTCGACGCTCAGGCCGTTGACGGAGTCGAGGCGCACGAGCGCATCGAACTTCTCGCGCTTGCCGGAGCGCTGCTCGCCCTCGCGGGACTGGCGGATCGCGCCGACGACGACGTCGCCCTTGCGCAGGCCGTTGCGCTTGACCATGTTCGCCGAGACGTAGACGTCGTTCGGCCCCGGGAGGTAGTTCGTCGTGCGCAGGAAGGCGTAGTTGTCGTGGACATCGAGGATGCCGCCGACGGGGATGAGCACGTCGTCGGGCCGGAGCTCCGGCTCGTCGAAGTCGTTGCGCCCACCGCGCCGCTTGCGGTCGCGCCCCCGGTTCCGGCCGCGCCGGTCGGAGTCGCGGTCGTGGCGGTCGTTCCCGCGGTCCCGGTTCCTGCCGCCGCGGTCGTTGCGGTCGTTCCGGTCATTGTTCCGGTCATTGCGGTCGTTGTTCCGGTCATTGCGATCACGGTTGTCGCCGCGCTCGTTCCGGTCGTTGTTCCGGTCATTGCCGCGATCGTTGCGATCGTTGCCGCGCTCGTTGTTGCGATCGTTGTTGCGGTCATTGCGGTCGCGGTTGCCGTTCCGGTCGCCGCCCCGCTCGTTGCGATCGCTGTTCCGCTCGCCGCCGTGGTCGTTGTTCCGGTCGTTCCCACGATCACGGTTCCGGTCATCGCTGCGGTCGCTGCCGTGGTCGCGCTTGTCGCCGCCCTGGTCTCCCCCGCGCTCGGCGCGGGAGTCGCCCTGGTCGCGGTTCTCGTCGCGGTCGCCGCCGCGGCGTCGGCCGCGGCCGGGCTGCTCGCCGCGCTCCTCGGCGGGGGTGCCGGACTCGGCACCCTGCCCACGGGTCTCACCGGCCTGCGCGGCATCGCCGCCGCGACGGCGCGGCGAGCGGCGCGAGCGCTGCTCGCCCTCGGTCTGCTCGGCACCCTGCATGTTCCCGGTGGGGGCCTCGGGCGCGGAGGCGGGGGTCGTCGGGGCGGCGGGCGCCTCGGCAGCGGGAGCGGCGGGCGCCTCGGCAACGGGAGCGGCGGGCGCCTCGGCGGCCTGCGAACGGCGGGCCGGGGCGGCGCTCTGCCGTCCGCCGGCGGAGTTGATGGCGTCGATGAGGTCGCTCTTGCGCAGACGCCGGTATCCCTTGATACCCAGACCTGCTGCCATCTCCTGGAGCTGCGGGAGCCGCAGTGCGGTCAGGCTTCCCGTGCGGGCGGCAGAGTCATTGTTCGTGGTCTCAGTCACGAAGGTTCCTTCTCCCTCGTTCGGCTGCGGGGAAGTCGTACATGGATTCCGCAGCGATGGACGGCGCGCATGACACTGCACGCTCTCAATGGAGTACCCTGAAGATTTCAGAAGCGGTACGAAGAATGTTCCCGGCGAATCCGCTTCGATACGGTAACGATCCGAGCAGAGCCACGCTCGACGGAGTCGATCCGAACGGACCTGACAGCTCACGACTTCTCGTGAGGGAACGGCTCCAGCCTACACTTCGACACCGGTCAGCGCGAATCGGACCCGCCGTGCACCGCTCGGCTCCCCCACCCTGCTCCCCGCCGGCTGGGCGGCTGGCCTGGGAGCCCTCCGTGGAGCCCCGGGCGGTGTGCTCAGGACTCGTCGACGACCGTGGTGAGGACCCCCACCGGCGCGATCGCGGTCGCGAGGATCCGGGCGGGATCGCCGCGCAGCACGGCGGCCACGCGCTCGGCGAGGTCGTCACCGGTGCCGAGCACCGCGACGGTCGGGCCGGCACCCGACACGACGGCCGCCAGACCGGCGGCACGCAGCGCGTCGACGCGCTCGAGAGACTCGAGCATCGCCGGCCGGCGGTAGTTCTGGTGGAGGCGGTCGACGGTCGCCTCGAGGAGCATCCCCGGGTCATGGGAGATCGCATAGGCGAACAGCCCGGCGATCGCGGAGTTCGCCGCCGCATCGGTGTGCGGGACCGTCTCCGGCAGCAGGGACCGGGCGATCGCGGTGTCGAGCCGGGTTTCGGGCACGATGAGCACCGCGCGCACGCCGTCGGCCACGGGGACCGACACCGACTGGGCGGCACCGCCGATGTCGGTGAAGCTGATCGTCACTCCCCCGAACAGCGCCGGCGCGGCATTGTCGGGATGACCCTCGAAGTGCGTCGCCCAGGCCAGCCGGCCGGCGGCGGTCTCCGGCTCGCATCCGGCGGCCTGCCCGATCGCGTCGGCGATCGCGATGCCGGCGACGACGGCGGAGGCCGAGGACCCCATGCCGCGCGACTGCGGGATGACGTTGCGGGCCTCGAGCTCGAGGCGGTCGCCGAGCTCGAGCCCGCGCGCGGCGAGCACCTCGCGGGCGACCCGGTGGATGAGGTGCGCGGTGCTCCGGGGCAGCACGTCCGCGCCCTCGCCGGAGACGGTGACACAGGCCTCGGGGTCGATGGGTGCGGGCGTGATCCGGGCGCGCACCGCATCGCGGATGTCGAGCGCCATGCCGAAGCTGTCGTAGCCGGCGCCGAGGTTCGCCGAGGTGGCGGGCACCTCGACGAGCACCTCGAGGCCGGCCGGGATCCGGTCACCGCGCACGGAGGAGTCGGCAGGCGTGCCCACCGGCATCAGCCCTCCTCGAGTCCGAGCGCACGGGCTGCCGACACGGCGTCGACCGATACCCGGGTGGGCTCGAGATCCGCGCCGTCGGCGGTGCGGATCGCCCACTGCGGGTCCTTGAGCCCGTGCCCGGTGACCGTGCACACGATCGTCGCTCCGGACGGCACCTCTCCGGCGTCGGAGCGCTTGAGCAGACCGGCGATCGAGGCCGCCGAGCCCGGCTCGACGAAGATCCCCTCGGTCGAGGACAGGAGGCGGTGCGCGGCGAGGATCTCGTCGTCGGTGACGGAGTCGATGAGGCCCTCGGACTCGTCGCGGGCGGCGATCGCCTGCTCCCACGAGGCCGGGTTGCCGATCCGGATCGCGGTCGCGACGGTCTCCGGCTCGTCGACCGGGTGACCGAGCACGAGCGGGGCGGCACCCGCGGCTTGGAAGCCCCACATCCGCGGGCGGGAGTCCGCCAGGCCGAGCTCCGCGTACTCGCGGTAGCCCTTCCAGTAGGCGGTGATGTTGCCGGCGTTGCCGACGGGCAGGACGTGGATGTCCGGGGCCTGCCCGAGCCGGTCGACGACCTCGAACGACGCGGTCTTCTGGCCCTCGATGCGGTCGGGGTTGACCGAGTTGACGAGGTGCACCGGGTAGGCCTCGGAGAGCTTGCGGCACAGGGTGAGGCAGTCGTCGAAGTTGCCGTCGATCTCGAGGAGCTCGGCGCCGTGCGCGACGGCCTGGCTCATCTTGCCCACCGAGATCTTGCCGGCCGGCACGAGCACCGCGCACGTGAGCCCGGCCTTCGTCGCGTAGGCCGCCGCCGAGGCCGAGGTGTTCCCGGTCGAGGCGCAGATCACGGCCTTGGCGCCGTACTCCACGGCCTTCGAGATCGCCATCGTCATGCCGCGGTCCTTGAAGGAGGCGGTCGGGTTCATGCCCTCGTACTTGACCCACACCTCGGCACCGGTGCGCTCGGACAGGCCGGCGGCGTGGATGAGCGGCGTGCCGCCCTCCCCCAGGGTGACGGCGGCGGTGGTGTCAGCGATGTCGAGGAGGCCGCGGTACTCCTCGATGACTCCCTGCCACTGGTGGCGGTGCTGTGCGTTCATGGGGTTCCTTCCGGACATGTCGGGCGGGCGGGGCGCGGGCGGCTCAGTGGCCCTCGATGCGCAGCACCGAGGTCAGGGCGTTGACGACGTCGAGCGCGGCGAGCCGGTCGACGGTGCGGCGCAGCGCGGCATCGGTGCCCGAGTGCGTGGCGATGACGAGCTTGGCGCGCTGCTCGGTGCCCTCGGGCTCGTCGACGACCTGGGTCTGCTGGACGAGCTCGATCGACACCTGCTCCGAGGCGAACACCTCGGTCACCCGGGAGAGCACGCCGGGCCGGTCGAACACGTCGAGGGTGATCTGGTAGCGGGTGGTGATCGCGGAGATCGGCAGCACCGGACGGCGCACCGCGACCGCGCGCTCGTACTGGCCGCGGCCGCCGAGCACCTTGCGGCGGCCGACCGACACGACGTCGCCGAGCACGGCCGAGGCGGTCGGCGCCCCACCGGCGCCCTGGCCGTAGAACATGAGCTCGCCGGCGGCCTCGGCCTCGACGAACACCGCGTTGAACGCGCCGCCGACGCCGGACAGCACGTGGTCGCGCGGGAGCAGCGCGGGGTACACGCGGGCGGAGACTCCCGGGCCCTCGGGCGAGTCCGCGAGCTCCTCGCAGATCGCGAGCAGCTTGATGGTGAAGCCCTGCGCACGGGCGGTCTCGATCATGTCGGCGGTGACGCCGGTGATGCCCTCGACATCGACGTCGTCGATGGTGACGGGGGTGTGGAAGGCGATCGCGGCGAGGATCGCGGCCTTCGCGGCGGCGTCGTGGCCGCCGATGTCCGCCGTCGGGTCCGCCTCGGCGAAGCCGAGCTCCTGTGCGGTGCGCAGCGCGGTGTCGAAGTCCCACCCCTCGGAGTCCATCTGGTCGAGGATGTAGTTCGTCGTGCCGTTGACGATGCCCATGACGCGGGTGATCCGGTCACCGGCGAGCGAGTCGCCGACGGGGCGGATGATCGGGATCGCCCCGGCGACCGCGGCCTCGTGCTCGAGGCGCACCTCGGCGGAGTCGGCGGCCTGCATGAGCTCGCCGTAAGACTCCGCGAGCAGCGCCTTGTTCGCCGTCACCACGGACGCCCCGGAGCGCAGTGCTTCGAGGATGAGCTCGCGGGCCGGCTCGATGCCGCCCATGAGCTCGATGACGATGTCGGCACCGGCGATCGCGGCCTGGGCGTCGGTGGTGAGGAGCTCCGCGGGGATGCCGGGGCGCTCCTTGTCCGCGTCGCGCACGGCGACGGCGGTGAGCTCGAGGCGCGCTCCGGTGCGCTGGGCGAGATCGTCCCCGTTCTCGAGGATCCGGCGGGCGACCTCGGTGCCGACGACACCGCAGCCGAGCATGGCGACGTGCAGAGATTTCATAGGGCTCTCACTCTTCGGGATCGGTCCCGGGCGCGAACCCGGGGTCGGTGGCGAACATGTCCTGATAGCTCTCGGGGCGGATCGCCCAGCGGACCTCGGCACCCTCGACGGCGAGCACCCCGGGGCGGGGCACGTGGTTGTAGTTCGAGGCGAGCGGTCGGCAGTAGGCGCCGGTGCCGGGCACCGCGATGAGGTCGCCGGCGGTGATGTCGGCCGGCAGGTACTCGTCGCGGACGACGATGTCCCCGCTCTCGCAGTGCTTGCCGACGACGCGCACGACGACGGGCGGTTCTGCCGAGGCGCGGTTGGCGAGCGTGCACGAGTAGTCGGCGTCGTAGAGGGCGGTGCGGATGTTGTCGCTCATCCCGCCGTCGACGCTGACGTAGCAGCGCACTCCGCTGCCGGTGTCGACGGGTTTGACCGTGCCGGCCCGGTAGAGGGTGAACATCGCCGGGCCGGCGATCGCGCGACCGGGCTCGAAGGACACGAGCGGCATCGCGCTGCCGTGCTCGGCACACACCTTGGCGACGACGTCGGCGAGCTGCTCGGCGATCTCGGCGAACGGGGTCGGGGTGTCCTGCGAGGTGTACTGGATGCCGAACCCGCCGCCGAGGTCGACCTCGGGCAGGGATACCCCGTGGGCCCGCTCGAGCTGGGCCCGCAGGCCGATGATCCTGCCGGCGGCGACCTCGAACCCGGCCTTGTCGAAGATCTGCGATCCGATGTGGCTGTGGAGCCCGAGGAGTTCGAGCTCGGGGGCGTCGATGATCTGCGCCGCAGCCGCGGCGGCGTCCCCGCCCTGTAGGCTGAGCCCGAACTTCTGGTCCTCGTGGGCGGTCGCGATGAAGTCGTGGGTGTGCGCCTCGACGCCGACGGTGATGCGGAGCATGACGGGTGCGGTGATGCCGCGGGCGGCCGCGGCAGCGGCGACCCGCGGGATCTCGTCGAAGGAGTCGATGACGATGCGGCCGATCCCCCAGTCGAGGGCATAGGCGATCTCCTCGTCCGACTTGTTGTTGCCGTGGAGGCCGACGAGCGCGGGGTCGAAGCCGGCCCGCTGCGCGACCATGAGCTCGCCCAGCGTGCAGCAGTCGAGGCCGAGCCCGGCCTCGGCGATCCAGCCGGCGGCCGCGGTGCAGAGGAACGCCTTGCCGGCGTAGTAGCCGCGGGCACCCGGGCCGACGCGCTCGAAGGCGCGGGAGAAGACGGTGGCGAACTCGGCGGCGCGGGCTCGGAAGTCGGCGACGTCGAGGACGTACATCGGGGTGCCGTGCGCGGCGGCGAGGTCGACGACCGAGTGCCCGGCGATGCGCAGCACCCCGTCGTCGCCCTTGGTGACGTTCGCCGACCACAGGCTCGGCATGAGCGCGTTGACGTCGTCGGGGAACGGCAGCCAGACCGGGGACGGGACGGCGTGGAGACTGCCGGCGATGTGTGCGGGCACCCCTACATCCTCTCAGGCGCGCCGACGCCCAGGAGCCCGAGTCCATTGGCCAAGACGGTCGCGGTGGCCCGGTCGAGCATGAGGCGCGAGGAGTGCACAGGGGTGATCTCCTCGTCGGTGCGCGGGGTCACGCGGCAGGCGTCGTACCACTTGTGGAACAGTCCGGCGACGCTCTCGAGGTAGCGCGCGATCCGGTGCGGCTCGCGCAGCTGCGCGGCCTGGGCGACGACGCGCGGGAAGTCGGCGAGCGCGGCGAGCAGCACCGTCTCCGTCGGGTCGGTGAGCGCGGCGGGGTCGAACGCCTCGGTGGTGATCCCGGCGGTCACGGCGTTGCGCTCGATGCTGCATGCGCGGGCGTGCGCGTACTGGACGTAGTAGACGGGATTGTCGTTGCTCGCCGAGCGGAGCACCTCGGGGTCGAGGGTGAGCGGCGAGTCCGCCGGGGTGCGGGCGAGCGAGTAGCGCACGGCGTCGGCGCCGAGCCAGTCGATGAGGTCGCGCAGCTCGATGATGTTGCCGGCGCGCTTGGAGAGCTTCGCCCCGTTGATCGAGATGAGCTGGCCGATGAGGACCTCGATGTTCGTCTCCGGATCGTCGCCGGCGGCCGCCGCGATCGCCTTGAGCCGGCCGATGTAGCCGTGGTGGTCGGCACCGAGGAGGTAGATCTTCTCGGTGAAGCCGCGGTCCTTCTTGTCGAGGTAGTAGGCGGCGTCGGCGGCGAAGTACGTGGGCTGGCCGTCGGCGCGGATGAGCACCCGGTCCTTGTCGTCGCCGAAGGTCGTGGTGCGCAGCCACACCGCTCCCCCGTCCTCGTAGACGTGGCCCTGCTCGCGGAGCCGGGCGACGGCCTTCTCGATCGCACCGGAGGCGTGCAGGGACGCTTCGGAGAACCACACGTCGAAGTGCACGCCGAAATCCTGCAGCGTGCTGCGGATGTCGGCCATCTGCAGGGCGTAGGCGCGGTCGCGGACCTCGGCGCGGGCCTCGTCCTCGGGGGCCTCGGCGAGTGCGGGCCGCTCGGCGCGGATCGCCTCGGCGATGTCGGCGACGTACTGCCCCGGATAGCCGCCCTCGGGGACCGCGCGACCGTGCATGCGGGCGAGGACAGAGTTCGCGAAGGTGTCCATCTGCGAGCCGGCGTCGTTGATGTAGTACTCACTGGCGACCTCGGCCCCGGCGGCGCGGAGCACACGGGCGATCGCGTCGCCGAGCGCGGCCCAGCGGGTGTGGCCGAGGTGGAGCGGACCGGTGGGGTTGGCGGACACGAACTCCATGTTGACGACGTGTCCGGCGAGCGCGTCGCCGGTGCCGTAGGACTCTCCGGCGGCGACGATGTCCGCGGCGAGACGTCCGGCGGCATCGGCGGCGAGGGTGATGTTGAGGAAGCCGGGTCCGGCGACGTCGACGGCGTCGATGCCGGAGCGGGCGCGCAGCCGCTCGGCGATCTGCTCGGCGAGGTCGCGCGGCTTGAGGCCGGCCCGCTTGGCCGTCTGCAGGGCGATGTTCGACGCCCAGTCGCCGTGGTCGCGGTTCTTCGGGCGCTCGACGACGATCGTGTCCGGCTCGGTGATCGCGAGGCCGGCGGCGTTGAGTTCGGCGATGACGGCGCTGATGGCCGACTTAAGTTCTTCAGGAGTCACCGTCTCAGGGTATTACCCGCAGGGCCGCGGGTGCGAGCCGGGTGGGGAGGGTGCGCCGGCGGGGGGTGCACGGATCCGGTCGGCGGCACCGACCCGGCCGGCGGTGCAGTGCCGCCGGCCGGGTCCCCGGTCGATGTCCCGAGGGCTGCGGCGCTCAGCCGATCGCGATCTCGATCGGCTCGTCGAACAGGCCGCCGCGGAACACGAGGGTGTCGGGCTCCACGCCCTCGGGCACATCGAACAGCACGATCCCGTCGACCGTGTTGCCGGGATTGATCTCCTCGAGGAAGGAGTTGCTGTCCTCGAGGTACATCGCGGAGCCCTCGTCGGCGGCGTACGTGCGACCCTCGGCATCGGTGAGCTCCACATCGCTGGAGAAGAACATCACCGGCGAGTCGCCGACGTTCGTCACCTCCATGCTCACGACGACGAACTGTCCCTGTGCCTCTGCCCCGAACATGTCGTCACCGACCGAGGAGACCCCGGACTCGACATCGGAGACGGTCACCTCGAAGTCCCCGCTCGCGACCGGCTCGCCGATGCCCGCGGACTTCTCCTCCGGCGCCTCGGCCGCGGCCGCGTCCTCCGCGGCATCCTCGCCGCCACCCTCTTCTTCCGCCGGGGCGCGCTGCTCCACATCCTGCTCTCCGGCGGCGTCCTGACCGGCGTCGGAGGCCTGCTGCTCGCCGCCTCCTCCCGCGCAGCTGCCGACGATGACGAGGAGCACGACGACGCCCACCCAGAACCACCAGCGCTTGAAGATCGACTTCCGCTTCGGCGGCGCCGGGTGGGGCGCGCCCGGGGGCATGCCGTAACCGTTCGGGCCGGGCTGCGGGCCTGCGCCCCACGGCTGCTGGCCGGACGGCACGGGATGCCCGTACGGGGGGCGGGGCGGACCCTGCGGATCGTGGGGGCCTCCGGCGTGCGGGTGGTGCCCGCCCGGGTGTCCGGGCTGCGGGGGCTGGTTCTGTGACATGGGATCTCCTCGAGGTTCGGGTGCGGGCCGGCGAGCCGACCGTGCGATGGTGCGGACGAGACCCATCGTCGGTCGCCCGCTGCTTGCCCCACATCAGCCGATCGGCTCGACCGCACCGACCGATCGGCTGATGGCCGTGTCCGGACCCCGCACTACGGTGGGGATCGTGAATAGCCTTGCCGCGCGGATCGTGCGCCTCTCCCTGCGCACCCTGTGGGACATCGTGCTGTACCTGCTGGGTGTCCTCCTCACGTTCCTCAGCATCGAGGGCGTGCCGGGCGCCACCTCCGGACCGGGGCTCCCGACCGACCTCGGGATCGTCGTCCTGCTCCTCGCCTGCCTGCTCTGGCTCACCGTGTTCCTGCGTCGACGCTTCCCCGTCGTGCCGCTCGTCGCAGGTGCCCTCCTCACGCTCGTCGGCATGGACTACTGGCTCGTTCTCATCGGCGCCTTCCACGCTCTCGCACGGCTGCGCGGATGGCCGGCGATTGCCGCGGCGGCCGGCGCGGGGGTGCTCGTCGTGTTCGCGACGGTGCGCGACCTCGTCCGCGATCCCCAGTCGACGATGATCGGCTCGCTCTTCGGGGTCGCGGGCACACCGGACACGCCCGGCAGCGGGGCGGTCGCCGCGATCGTCGTCCTCATCGTCGCGGCGATGTCGGTCGGCACCACCGGCGGGCTGGCGCTCCTCGTCCGCAGTCGGCGCGAGACCGCCACCGCACGCACCCGCGTCGAGGCCGTCGACGCTCGCAACGCCGATCTCAGCTCGGAGCTGGCCCGCACGTCCGAACGGGACCGGCTCGCCACGGAGATCCATGATGCGCTCGCCCATCGGCTGTCGGTGATCTCCCTGCAGTCGGGGGCGCTGGAGACGGCGACGCACACTTCCGACCCTGCGCTCGCTCACGCCGCGCGCGTGCTGCGGGGCCAGGCGCACGCCTCGCTCGAGGATCTGCGCGGTCTGCTCGGGGATCTGCGGACCGGCGGCCCGGCCTCCTCCACCGGTCCGACCGAGGCACCGGCCACCGCCTCCATGCGCGCACTCCCCCGCCTCGTCCGCTCGCTGCGCGAGGCCGGGACGGCGGTGGACGCCGTCGTGCTGCTCGACGGCACGGAATCGGCCCCCGCCGCGCTCGATCGCAGCATCTACCGGATCGCGCAGGAATCCCTGACCAACGCGCTCAAGCACGCGCCGGGCGCACCGATCTCGCTGTACGTCGAGGGTGCGCCGGGATCGGATATCAGGATCCGGGTGTCGAATCCGATCGGCGGACCAGTGGACCCGGTGCTGCAGGGCTCGGGTGCGGGCTCCGGGATCGCAGGCATCCGCGAGCGGGTGCGCCTGCTGTCGGGCGCGTCGTGGATCGGCGTCCATGAGGACTGCTTCGTCGTCGACGCGACGCTCCCGTGGCCCATCGAGGCCGCGCAGGCCTGGCGCGGGGTGTGACCTATATTCGAGAGGTGACCGCCGCCCCTGAACCGCCCCCGCGGCCCGCCGCTATCCGGGTCCTCGTCGTCGACGACGACCCGTATTCGCGAGCGGGCATCCGGGCGATCCTGCAGCAGGCGCCGGATCTCGAGGTCGTCGGCGAGGCGGCGGACGGTGCCGAGGCGATCGACCGTGCCTCCGCGCACTTCCCCGACGTCGTCATCATGGACATCCGGACGCCGGGGATGGACGGCATCACCGCGACCGCCGCGCTCGTCAACGCCGTGCGCCCTCCGCTCGTCGTGGCGCTCACGAGCTTCGACAGCGAGGACGCGGTGTTCCGGGCGCTCGAGGCCGGAGCGGTCGGCTTCCTCCTCAAGGACACCCCTCCGGCGGACCTCGTGGGTGCGATCCGCACCGTGATGGCCGGTGACGCGTTCCTCTCCCCGCGCGCCACTCTCCACCTCATCCGAAGGTTCGGGGTCGGTGGGCGATTCACGGTGCAGCACGATGCCCAGCGCCTGCTCGGCACCCTCACCGAGCGCGAGCGGGAGGTCGCCGAGCTCGTGGCCGAGGGCCTGACGAACCGGCTCATCGCCGACCGGCTGTTCCTGTCCGAGGCGACGGTCAAGGTGCACCTGGGACGCGTCATGCTCAAGCTCGCCGCCGATACCCGGGTGGGTGTCGCGATCGCGGTCGAACGGGCCCGCCCCGGCGGCCGGCGCCGCTGAGAACCGAGCTGCCGCGCGGGAGGCATCGATGGCCGGCGGAGGCGCCGACTCGTGGCCGAGGCGGCGGGCGGACGGCACGTCCGGACCATCGCGCGGCCCAGGCTCTGCGCCGTTCGTCGCGTGCCCGTTCGCCGCTCGTTCAAGGTTCATTCATCGGGCCAGCACATCCAGAGCATGTAATGGCGGTGGATCACTCGCTCACCGTAAGGGGAATCATGAAGAAGTCTCTGGTCCTGGCACCTGCGATCGCACTCGCTCTCACCGGTCTCGGCGCGCCGGCGATCGCGGCCGCCTCCATTCCGGCGTCCGCTGCCGCAGCGGCGGCCGAGGTCGTCTTCCCGAAAATCACCACCTCGGACATCACCTACACCGAAGGCGACGACGACGCCACCATCAGCATCACCGGCACCGCCACACCCAACACCCCCGTCGACATCCGCCAACTGGCGATCATGACCACCTCCGGCAACACCTACTACGTCAAATCCGCCGTCCCCGAGGTCACCACCGACGACACCGGCGCATGGACCCTCGAACTGCCGCTGTCGACCACCTTCGGCGCCCAATACCGCAACGACATCCACCGACAGCTCTCCAACACCGACGACAACCTCGACGAAGTCGTCACCGGCGACACCCTCTCGATCATGGTCAGCGCAGCAGGCAAGAGCAGCAACAAGTTCATCACCCTCACCGTCGACGACGCACCCGAAGAACCCGCCGAACCCGGTCACGGGCTCCGAGTCGATGCGCCGGCGGAAGTCACGCGGAAGGACCTGAAGAAGGGTTTCGTGATCTCGGGTACGAACTCCACCGGAGAGCACATCATGGTCTCCGTCCACCCCTCGAACGATGACCGCAAGCCCACGACATTCCGTTTTCCCGGATCCAAGACGGAATGGGCGAAGACGTTCAAGAACATCAAGCACACCGCGGGCGTGGAGCCCGGCGACACGCTGACCGTCGAAGTCCGCTATGCCAAGGGCGACAGGTCCGTCATCACCACGGAGACCATCGTCGTCACCGAGTGATCGCCGCGCTGCGCTTCCGATCGCCGACCGCTCTCGTCAAGCAGTGCCCCCGCCCCGTTCAGGGGAAGCATCTCCGGCAGTGAAAATGCGAAATCCCGCGGTTCCGTTCTCAGGAACCGCGGGATTTCGCGATGTGGTGCCCGCGACAGGATTCGAACCTACGACCTTCTGCTCCGGAGGCAGACGCTCTATCCACTGAGCTACGCGGGCGGGCAACTCGACAATACTAGCACTCACCGAAGGGGTGCGTGCGCCGAGTGTGCGAATGTGACCGACATGACGCCGGGCACGCGGTGCGAACCGGGCTCAGGCGCCGCGGATCGACTGCCGGGCCGGGACGTATTCCCAGTGCCAGGGCTCGTACTTGCTCGACTTCGCCCAGTCCGGGTTCTCCCAGCCGTACTTGCCGGCATTCTTGACGAGCCATTCGTACTGCTCGCCCGAGGCGGTGGCCGCACCGCCGCCGAAGTCGAGCGCGATCCCCCAGCCGTGGAGCGAGGTGCCGGGGCGGGCGGCGAGACCGGGCTTGCGACCGGCCACGGAGACCTGCGACTCGAGCGTCCGGTAGGAATCGGTGATCGCCATGTCCTTGCCGGTGTCGGCCTTGTACGCGGCGTTCATCTCCGCGAAGGAGACGGCGGCGTCGGCGCGGAGCTTGTGCCCGCCGATACCGATCTCGCACAGCCACTCGTCGGGGATCTGCCCGTTCGATGCGTCCCCTGCGGGAGCTTCGCCGGAGCAGCCCGGCAGCACGGTGCGGGTGACGGAGCGGGACGCGGCCTCGGCCTTGCGGTCCTGGGCGCTCGGCACGCCGCCGGCGTAGGCGTCGGCCTCGCCGGCCGCCTTGTCGCCCTCCTCGGCGTCGACCTGCGGGTCGACGGACTCGGCGCCGATCGCCTCGACGGCGTCGGTGCTGATCTCCTGGGCGGCGGCGACCTGCGTGCTCGGCATGTTCGAGCTCAGCAGCACGCCGGCGATCGCGGTGCCGGCGACGGACACGGAGGCCATCGCGGTGACGGTGGTGACGCGGCGGCGCTTGAGAGCGCGGACGGCGCTGCCGTCGGAGCCGCGGGTCGCGATGGACCGGGCACCGACGGTGCCAGAGGAGCGGCGCTCCACGAGGTCCTCGGTCCGCGGCGCCGGGCTCGCAACGGCCGAGCGCAGGAACGGGAGCTTCCGTTCCGCCCGGCGGGCCGCCTCTTCCTGCTTGCGCAGATCACGACGACGCACGAGTGCCGGCGCGGTGGTTTCCTGACCCACTCCACAACTCCAAACTGACGACTGCAGGTTCTGCGATGCCGGCGCACGAGCACACGACGACATCTGCGCACGGTGTGGCGGAGGGGAAGGATCCGACCGTGCACCAGGTATGTCACAACACTATAACGAGAAAGTGACGGAATGACACATTCCCGTGACCCGGTCCGGGGCCGAGGCGCTCGGACAGTGCCGCGACCGCCCCCGATACCCGCGGAATCACGGGGATGTCACCGATTTGTCACAATTATCGCATCACTGTGATCACCGGCGTGCCGGGGTGTGTCGAGAGGCCCTCAGCGGCGTGAGCGCGGCCCGCGCTGCATCGCGTCGTGGACCTCCCCGACGAGCTCCTCGAGCACGTCCTCGAGGAACAGCACGCCGACCGCGACACCGGCGGCGTCGAGCACCCGTCCCACATGGTTGCCGGCGTCCTGCATGACGCCGAGCGAGTCCTCGATCTCGTCCCCGGCGGTGAGCGTGACGAGAGAGCGGTAGCGCTTCGCCGGGATCTCCGCCTCGTAGTCGGCCGGGGTGTCGGCGTAGAGCACGTCCTTGATGTGGATGTAGCTCTCCGGCGCGCCGTCGGCGTCGAGGAGGATGTAGCGGGAGAAGCCGGTGCGGGCGACGAGCCGCTCGATGTCGGACGGGGTCGCACCGGCCTGAAGCGTGATGACGCGATCCATCGGCACCATGACGTCCCCGATCGACTTGTCGGAGAACTCGAGCGCGCCCTTGAGCAGCCCGGTGTCGTCGCTGAGCAGCCCTTCGCGCTGGGACTCGACGACGATCGACTGCACCTCTTCGACCGTGTAGGCGGCGTTGACCTCGTCGCGCGGCTCGACTCCCATCAGGCGCAGGATCCCGTTCGCGATCGCGTTGAGCGGGCGGATGACGAAGCCGAACACCTTGGACAGGAACACGAGCGGCGGCGCGAGCAGCATCGCGGCCTGCCGCGACATGGCGAGTGCGATGTTCTTGGGGATCATCTCGCCGATGACCACATGGAGGTACGTCACCGCCGACAGCGCGATGATGAAGGCGACGACGTCGGACATCGTCGGCGGGATGCCGAGGAACTCCATCGGGCCGGCGAGCAGGTGGTGGATCGCCGGCTCCGCGACATTGCCGATGAGCAGCGAGCACACGGTGATGCCGAGCTGGCAGATCGCGAGCATGATAGAGACGTGCTCCATCGCGTAGAGCGCTGTCCGAGCCGATTTCGACCCGGCCGCGGCCCGCGGTTCGATCTGCGAGCGCTTGGCCGACACGATGCCGAACTCCGCGGCGACGAAGAAGGCGTTGGCCAGCAGCAGGACCACGAGCCAGACGAGACCCATCCAGTCGCTCATGACGCACCCCCGAATCCGCTCGCGAGGTAGTCCGGGATGAGGCGCAGCCTCTCGATCCGACGGCCGTGCATCCGCTCGACGACGAGGCGCGCCTCGGGCAGGCGGACGCTGTCGCCCTCGACCGGGATCCGGCCGAGCGTGAGCATGACATAGCCGGCCATGGTCTCGTAGTCGGGGTCCTGGGGCACCTCGAGGCCGATCACCGAGCTCACCTCGTCGGGACGCAGCCGGCCCGGGACCACCCAGCTGCCGTCGCGCACCGGACGCACGCTCACACGCAGCCGGTCGTGCTCGTCGACGACCTCGCCGACGAGCTCCTCGACGACGTCCTCGAGCGTGACGACCCCGGCGGTACCGCCGTACTCGTCGACGACGAGCGCCATCTGGCTGCCGCGCATCCGCAGCTCCATGAGGAGCGGATCGAGCGGCATCGTCTCCGGCACCTGCGCGACCTCGCTCATGAGACCGGCGGCGAAGGCGTCGGGCCGGTTGGCCAGCGGCACCGCGACGGCCTGCTTGACGTGGACCATGCCGACGATGTCGTCGCGCGAATCCCCGACGACCGGGAACCGCGAGAAGCCCGTCTGCCGGGCGGTCTCGACGATCTCCGCGGCCGTGGTGTCGCGGTTGACGCTGATCATCGAGGTGCGCGGAGTCATGACGTCCTCAGCGGTGCGCTCGGAGAAGCTCAGCGTGCGGGTGAGGAGGTCCGCGGTCTGCTCGGCCATCGTGCCCTCCTGAGCGGAGTGGCGCACGAGCGCGGTGAG
This sequence comes from Brevibacterium sp. NPDC049920, assembly GCF_040656435.1. Lineage (NCBI taxonomy): Bacteria > Bacillati > Actinomycetota > Actinomycetes > Micrococcales > Brevibacteriaceae > Brevibacterium > Brevibacterium sp. NPDC049920. Next base: position 137,122 of record NZ_JBFAMF010000007.1, on the reverse strand, counting down.
CTCCTCCGGGGAGCGCCCGGCGGTGCCCTCCTCCTGCGGCTCGATGCCCATCGCGAGCAGGGCCTTGTTCGCGGTGCCGTTGAGCACTGCGATGACGGGCCGGAACACCACCGAGAAGATGTACTGGAGCGGGACGAAGATCTTGCCGGTGATGAGCGGGGCGGAGATCGCGAGGTTCTTCGGCACGAGCTCGCCGACGATCATCGAGAGGAAGGTCGAGATGAGGAGGGCGAGGGTGAGGCTCGCGGTCGACGCCGCGGACTCCCCGAGGCCGAAGCCCTCGAACATCGGCGACAGGAGGACGCCGAGCGAGGGCTCCATGAGGTAACCGGTGAGGAGGGTGGTGAGCGTGATGCCCACCTGCGCCGCCGACAGCTGGGTCGAGAGCTGGGTCATCCCCTTCTTGAGGTACGAGGACCCGCGCTCACCCCGTTCGACGGACTGGTCGACGGTGTGCTTGTCGAGGGTGAGGAGGGAGAATTCGGCGGCGACGAACACGCCGGTGCCGAGGATCAGCAGGAGCGCGAGGGCGAGGAGGAACCACTCCATCTCAGTGACGGTCCCCCTGGCTCGACGGCCGGTGCGCGGTGCGCTGCGGATGCGTGTGATCGTGCGGGGGATGGACGGGGCTGCCGGCTCGAGGCCGGCCGGGACTGTCACTGGTCATGCGCAGTATCCTAACGAACCCCGTCCACCGGCCCCGCGCCGGGAAGACGGCCGGAACCGGTTCACGGCAGACTCACAGACTGCGGTAGCGGCCGCCGGATCGCGCCCTGCGGGCTCACCAGCTCCGGTCGAGCGGGCGGCCCTCCTCGTACCCTGCCGCCGATTGGATCCCGACGAGCGCCCGGTCGGCGAACTCGGCGAGCGTGCGCGCGCCGGCGTAGGTGCACGAGGAGCGCACTCCCGAGGTGATCTCGTCGAGCAGGTCCTCGACGCCGGGGCGCTCGGGATCGATGAACATCCGGCCGCTCGAGATCCCCTCCTCGAACAGGCCCTTGCGCGCGCGATCGAAGGCGGACTCGGTGCGGGTGCGGGCGGCGACCGCCCGGGCCGAGGCCATGCCGAAGCTCTCCTTGTACTGGCGTCCGGAGGGGTCGACGAGCAGGTCGCCGGGGCTCTCGAGGGTCCCGGCGAACCACGAGCCGACCATGACCTGCGAGGCGCCGGCGGCGAGCGCCAGGGCGACGTCGCGGGGGTGCCGCACTCCCCCGTCGGCCCAGACGTGGGCGCCGAGGCCGCGGGCGGCGGCTGCGCATTCGGCGACGGCGGAGAACTGGGGGCGGCCGACCGCGGTCATCATCCGGGTGGTGCACATCGCCCCGGGCCCGACCCCGACCTTGATGATGTCGGCGCCGGCCTCGACGAGATCCTCGACCCCGGCGGCGGTGACGACGTTGCCGGCGACGACCGGCACCCCGAGCTCGAGGCCGTCGATGGTGCGCAGCGCCTCGAGCATCTTCTCCTGGTGCCCGTGGGCGGTGTCGACGACGAGGACGTCGGCGCCGGCCTCGACGAGCGCCTGCGCGCGGTGGCCGATGTCGGCGTTGACGCCGATCGCCGCGGCCACCCGGAGCCGGCCGTGCGCGTCGAGCGCCGGGGTGTAGATCGAGGCGCGCAGCACCGACTGCGCGGTGAGCGCCCCGACGAGCACGCCGGAATCGACGACGGGCACGAAGTCGCGCCGCGCCTCGGTCATCCGTTCGTACACCCCGGACAGGTCGGACCGCTCCACGGAATCGAACCGGGAGGCCTCGACCGGTTCGAGCGGCGGCTCCATCACTGCGCTCACCGAGGTGAAGCGGTCGACGCCCTCGAGCGAGTCGCGCGAGATCGTGCCGAGCACGCGCTGGTCCTCGTCGACGACGACCGCGTGGCCGTGCGCGCGCTTGGGCAGGAGGTGGAGGGCGGAGAGCACGGTGTCCTGCGGGAACACCCGGACCGGGGTCTCGTAGACGGGGTGCCGGGCCTTGATCCACGCGAGGGTGTCCGCCGCGACGGACAGCGGGGTGTCCTGCGGGAGCACCGCGAGCCCCCCGCGACGGGCCATGGTCTCGGCCATCCGACGGCCGGACACCGCGGTCATGTTCGCCGCGACGACCGGGATGGTCGTGCCGGTGCCGTCGGCGGAGGAGAGATCGACGTCGAACCGGCTCGTCACGTCCGAGCGGCTCGGCACGAGGAACGCATCGGCGTAGGTGAGCTCATGGGAGGGTGTTCCGGTGATGAAGCGCATAGACCCATTCTCCATTCTCCTGGCGATTTTGCACGGTCGAAGCGCTAGGCTGGGGAGGACGTCAATCACTTCAGATGAGGAAGAGGGCGATTCTCGCCGTGTCCGTAAACACCCCCAACCGCAGCGTCGAGGACTTCGGGTCCAACGAGTGGCTGGTCGAGGAACTCTACGAGCAGTTCAAGTCCGACAAGGATTCCGTCGACAGGTCCTGGTGGCCGTTCTTCGAGCAGTACGAGGCCGAGGGCGGGCAGGACTCCCCGGCGGCCGGGAACGGCGCTCCGACGAAGACGTCGGGGAAGTCGAACCAGAATTCGTCCTCCGCGAAGAAGTCCTCCTCGGACTCTGCGGAGCCCGGGGCCTCGAGCAGCGCCTCGAAGAGCAGCTCGTCCTCGGCCGCCGCCAAGACCGGGAACGCCGCCAAGGGTGAGAAGGGCGCGGATTCCGGGGATGCGAAGAAGCTCGACTCGCACAAGGGCGTGACGCCCTCGGTCAACGAGTCCGAGACCCCGAAGGCGGAGTCGAAGTCCGCGGCCTCGAAGAAGGAGTCGAGCGGCACGCGGGAGAAGTCCGCTCCGCAGGAGACCGTCGAGGACGTCGTGACGAAGCTCCGCGGTCCGGCCAAGCTCATCGCCGAGAACATGGACCAGTCGCTCACCATCCCGACGGCCACCTCGGTCCGCTCGCTGCCGGCGAAGGCGCTCATCGACAACCGCATCGTCATCAACTCCCACCTCAAGCGCACCCGCGGCGGCAAGGTCTCCTTCACCCACCTCATCGGGTTCGCGGTGATCCGGGCGCTCAAGGCCTTCCCGAGCCAGAACGTGTACTACGAGGTGCAGGACGGCAAGCCCGTCATGGTCAGCCCGGGTCACGTCAACTTCGGTCTCGCGATCGACGTCCCCAAGAAGGACGGCACCCGCACCCTGCTCGTGCCCAACGTCAAGAAGGCCGAGACCCTGACCTTCAAGCAGTTCGTCGACGCCTACGACGACCTCGTCGAGCGGGCGCGGATCGGCAAGCTCGCCGCCGACGACTTCGCCGGCACCACGGTGTCCCTGACGAACCCCGGCGGCATCGGCACCGTCCACTCCGTGCCGCGCCTGACCAAGGGCCAGGGCTGCATCATCGGCGTCGGCGCGCTCGAGTACCCCGCCGAGTTCCAGGGCGCCAGCCAGGAGACCATCAACCGCCTGGCGATCTCCAAGGTCGTGACCCTGACCTCGACGTACGACCACCGCGTCATCCAGGGTGCTGGCTCCGGCGAGTTCCTCAAGCTCGTCCACGGCTACCTGCTCGGCGAGGACGGCTTCTACGACGACGTCTTCGAGTCGCTGCGTCTGCCCTACACGCCGGTGCGCTGGGTGCCGGACCTCGACGCCGGCGACCAGACCGACGTCAACAAGTCCGCCCGCGTCATCGAGCTCATCGACGCCTACCGCACGCGCGGTCACCTCATGGCGAACATCGACCCGCTCGTCTACCGCCAGCGCAGCCACCCGGACCTCGATATCAACTCCCACGGCCTCACCCTGTGGGACCTCGAGCGGGAGTTCCCCACCGGCGGCTTCGGCGACCGGCCGCTATTGCCGCTGCGCAAGATCCTCGGCGTGCTCCGCGACTCGTACTGCCGCACCACCGGCATCGAATACATGTACATCGCCGATCCCGAGCAGCGCCGCTGGTTCCAGCAGAAGCTCGAGGTCCCCCACGAGGAGCTCACCCGCGAGGAGCAGGGCCACGTGCTCGGCCGCCTCAACGCCGCCGAGGCGTTCGAGACCTTCCTGCAGACGAAGTACATCGGACAGAAGCGCTTCAGCCTCGAGGGCGGCGAGTCCGCGATCGTCATGCTCGACAAGATCCTCAGTCAGGCGGCCGACGCCGGCATGGACGAGGTGACGATCGGCATGGCCCACCGCGGCCGCCTCAACGTGCTCACCAACATCGCGGGCAAGAGCTACGCCCAGGTGTTCCGCGAGTTCGACGGCACCCAGGCCCCGGACAGCTTCCAGGGCTCCGGCGACGTCAAGTACCACCTCGGCCAGGAGGGCTCCTACACCTCGCCGGACGGCAACTCGACGAAGGTCTACGTCGCGGCCAACCCGAGCCACCTCGAGACCGTCGACCCTGTGCTCGAGGGCATCGCGCGCGCCAAGCAGGACGAGATCGACGCCGGCAACGCCGGATTCTCCGTGCTGCCGGTGCTCGTCCACGGCGACGCGGCCTTCGCCGGTCAGGGAGTCGTCGCGGAGACTTTGCACCTGTCCGAGCTGCGCGGCTACCGCACCGGCGGCACCGTGCACGTCATCATCAACAACCAGGTCGGCTTCACCACCCCGCCGGCCTCGGCCCGCTCCTCGTACTACTGCACCGACGTCGCGAAGACGATCAGCGCGCCGATCCTGCATGTCAACGGCGATGACCCGGAGGCCGTGTACCGGGCCGCCGAGCTCGCCTTCGAGTACCGCCAGGAGTTCAACCGCGACATCGTCATCGACCTCGTGTGCTACCGCCGCCGCGGCCACAACGAGGGCGACGATCCATCGATGACACAGCCGGTGATGTACTCGCTCATCGAGTCGAAGGGCTCGGTGCGCAAGGTCTACACCGAATCGCTCGTCGGCCGGAAGTGCATCTCCGAGGAGGAGGCGCAGGAGGCGCTCAAGGACTACCAGTCCAAGCTCGAGGCCGCCTTCGCCGAGACCAAGGAGGCGGAGAAGCAGGCCAAGGAGGCCGCGAAGCTGCCGCCGCGCCCCGAGCGCCCGGCCGACCTCGAAGCGGACAACCCCTTCGAGACCGCCGTGCCCTCGCAGGTCATCGAGCGGGTCGGCGATGCCCACCTCGAGGTCCCGGACGACTTCGCGGTCCACAAGAAGCTCAAGAGCCTGCTCCAGAAGCGGCAGGAGATGTCGCGCTCCGGCGGCATCGACTGGGGCTTCGCGGAGCTGCTCGCTTTCGGCTCGCTCCTCATGGAGGGCATCCCCGTCCGCCTCGCCGGCCAGGACTCCCGCCGCGGCACCTTCACGCAGCGCCACTCGGTCCTCATCGACCACGACAACGGCAACGAGTGGACGCCGCTGTCGAACCTCACCGAGGACCAGGCGAAATTCTACGTCTACGACTCGCTGCTCAGCGAGTACGCGGCGGTGGGCTTCGAGTACGGCTACGCGGTGGAGCGCCAGGATGCGCTCGTGCTGTGGGAGGCGCAGTTCGGCGACTTCGCGCAGGGCGCGCAGTCGATCATCGACGAGTTCATCTCCTCCTCCGAGCAGAAGTGGGCGCAGACCTCCGGTGTCGTCATGCTCCTGCCGCACGGCTACGAGGGCCAGGGCCCGGACCACTCCTCGGCCCGGATCGAGCGGTTCCTCCAGCTGTGCGCGGAGAACAACATGACCGTCGCCTACCCGTCGAACGGCGCCTCGTACTTCCACCTGCTGCGCCGCCACGCGCACACGGACCGCAAGCGGCCGCTCGTCGTGTTCACTCCGAAGTCGATGCTGCGGCTCAAGTCCGCGGCGACCACGGTCGAGGACTTCACCTCCGGCCGGTTCGAGCCGGTGCTCCCGGACACCACTGTGGATGCCTCGGGCGTCGATCGGGTGGTGTTCGTCTCCGGCAAGCTCTACTGGGACCTGCTGGCGCAGCGGGAGAAGCTCGAGGACACCCGCACCGCGCTCGTCCGCGTCGAGCAGCTCTACCCGCTCGACGAGGAGGGGATCGCAGCCGCGCTCGCGCCGTTCGGCGACGACGTGGAGCTCGTGTGGGCGCAGGAGGAGCCGGAGAACCAGGGCGCCTGGCCGTTCATGGCCCTCGATCTCGTACCGCTGCTCGGCGGCCGCGAGATGCGGATCGTGACCCGCGTCGCCTCGGCGTCCCCGGCGACCGGTCTCAAGAAGGTCCACGACCTCGAGCAGGCCGACCTCGTCGAACGCGTCTTCGCACGGTGACGCAGCAGCGGACGACCACGGTCGTCGTGATCGGTGACGAGCTCGTCGCCGGTCACGGCGACGCCCGCTGCCTGGGCTGGACGGGCCGTGTCGCCGCCCGCACCCTGCCGTCGCTGCCAGACTCCCGGTTCTACGCCCTCGGGGTGGCCGGTGAGGACTCGGTGGGCATGAGCCAGCGCGGGATGGCCGAGGCGCGCCTGCGGTTCGACCCGCACACGCAGAACCGCCTCGTGCTCGCACCGGGCCCGCACGACATCGATGCCGGCCTGTCGACGGCGCGCTCGCGCCTCAACCTCGCCAACGCGCTCGACTCCGCGCTCGGGTCCGAGGTCCTCACCTTCGTCGTCGGGCCTCCCCCGTCGCTCGACCGCGACCGCAACCGGCGCCTCGAGGAGCTCAACGCGGGCTTCGCCGATGTCGCGCTGCGCCGTGGGATCGCCTATGTCGACACCTTCACGCCGCTGCGGGAGCATGCCGCCTGGCAGCGCGAGCTCACCGCGTCCGGCACCGGGCTGCCCGGGCAGGAGGGGTACGGGCTGCTCGCCTGGCTCGTGCTGCACCGCGGCTGGTTCGACTGGCTCGGGGTGCGCGACACCGCCGGCTGAGTCCGTGCTGTGGCGCCCCTGCGCCAGGTATGGAAGAATAATGAGGTCGAACAGAAGGAGTGACGATCATGAGCAAGCGAGGCCGCAAGCGCCGTGACCGCAAGAAGCGCGGAGCCAACCACGGCAAGCGTCCCAACGCCTGAGGCGCACGGACGGCTGCGCTGAGGCGCGGTGCACACAGCGGCGGGGGGGGGGGGGGGGGGGGCGGCCCCCCCCCCGGGGGGGGGGGGGGGGGGGGGGGGGGGGGGGGCAAAAAACCGCCCCCCCCGGCGCCCCGGGGGGGGGCGGGGCGCCGCCGGGCGCGCCCGGGCCGTCCGCGCCGCACTCCAATACCTACCCGCGCGCGCCCCCCCCGCGCTCGGCGGGGGGGGGGGGGCCGCCCCCCCGGGGGGGGGGGGCCGGCCCCCCCCCCCCCCCCCGCCGCTGTGCTGTGCGCTGTTGCAGAATGCTGTTCGCACACCTGTAGCCGCTCTTCCGCAGCGCGCAGGCCGATGCGACGTCCCTCAGCCCATCCGACGGTGGACGGTGATCGTCGTCTGCTCCATCACGATGCGCGCACGGATCCGCTCCTTGAGCCCGTCCGGCGCGGCGTCGTTGCAGCACGAGCGGCGTACGAGCTCCTTGAGGAGCGCCTCGACGGCGTACTCCTCGCGGCAGTCGTGGCAGGTGTCGATGTGCTCGCGGATGGCGGAGATCTCCTCGCCGGAGAGCTCGCCGTCGAGGTAGTGGTAGATCCGGGTCAGGCTCTCCTGGCGTCCGGATCGGCAGCAGTCGTCGTCCCGACGGAGCTCACTCATCGTCGGCCTCCTTCCGGGTTCCGAATCCGCGTTCGGCGGCGTAGCCGGCGAGCATCTCGCGCAGCTGCCTGCGCCCGCGGTGCAGTCGTGACATCACCGTGCCGATGGGAGTGTCCATGACCTCGGCGATCTCCTTGTACGGCAGACCTTCGACGTCCGCGTAGTAGACGACCATCCGGAAGTCCTCGGGGAGCTGGCTCAGCGCATCGGTGACATCGCTGTCCGGGAGCCGGTCGAGCGCCTCGAGCTCCGCGGACCGGCCGCCGGAGGAGGTGTGCGAGGCGGCGCGGTGGATCTGCCAGTCCTCGATGTCCTCCCCGCTCGATTCGAGCGGCTGCCGCTGCTTCTTGCGGTAGTTGTTGATGAAGGTGTTCGTGAGGATGCGGTAGAGCCACGCCTTGAGGTTCGTGCCGGGGGTGTACTGGTGGAAGGCGGCGTAGGCCTTCGTGTACGCCTCCTGGACGAGGTCCTCCGCGTCCGCGGGGTTGCGCGTCATGCGCAGCGCCGCCGCGTACAGCTGGTTGACGTACTCCAGCGCGTCGCGTTCGAAGCGGGCGGAGCGTTCGGCGTCGGTCTCGGCTGCCACGTCGACGGTGTCGTCGACCACGGGCGATGTCGATTCAGTCATCATCGACCATGATACGCCCGTCGCCCCGGCGTCGGGGGTGCGCACCGGGGTTCCGGTGCGCGCGCTGCGCTCTGCGAGCATCGTCGCCGTCATCCGCTCCACTTCCTCTCTGCCGTCGGCGCCTCCCGGGCTCCGGGACGGCGGCTGCGGCTCGTGTCGTGAGAACGCCCGCGGCGGCGATGATATTCCGCCGGCAGTTCCGTCCGGGCGCGGGCGAGCGACTATGCTCGGGTGGCAGGAGTACTGCCCACTACGGAAGGAAACACCGTGTCCCTGGTCCGGTTCATCGCCCGCCCCATGCTCGCCTCCGCGTACATCGGCAACGGCATCGCCCGGGTGCGCAATCCGCACGCCGCCGCGAAGTCCGTCGCCCCCCTCCTCTCCCTGGTGAAGAAGCAGGTCGACCTCCCGGTCGAGGCGGAGACCGTCGCCCGGATCACCGGCGCCGCCCAGGTCGCCGCGGGCTCGCTGCTCGCGATCGGCCGGTTCCCGCGCCTGTCGTCCACTGTGCTCGTCGGCACCTACCTCATCGACGTCGTGGGCCAGCAGCTCAGCAGCGAGAGCGCCTCGAAGGATTCTCTCCTCGCCAAGACTTCGCTGCTCGGCGGGGCGCTCCTCGCCAGCGTGGACACCGCGGGCAAGCCCGGCCTCGCATGGCGCGCCCAGCATGCCGCGGAGGATCTGTGGCGCAATGTCGAGCGCACCTCGGCGAAGGCGCTCGACACGGTGAGCCTGCCGAACAGGTGACGCACAGCCCTGAGCGGACGTGGCTCGCACCGTGCAGCGATGCACCGGTGCGGGCCACTGTCGCCGTCCCCGGATCCAAGTCCCTCACCAACCGCTTCCTCGTCCTCGCCGCGCTCGCCACCGAGCCCTCCCGGATCGCCGCCCCGCTCATCAGCCGCGACACCGAGCTCATGATCGCCGCCCTCACCGCGCTCGGCGCCCGCATCGTCCCCGACGCCGACGGCGCGCTGCGCATCGAGCCGCTCCCGGGTCCCGCGGCCGTGGCCGACACGGACCCGGTCACCGTCGACTGCGGGCTCGCCGGCACCGTCATGCGCTTCGTGCCCCCGCTCGCCGCCGCGACCGGGCGCCGGGTCCGGTTCGACGGCGACCCGCAGGCCTATGTGCGCCCGATGTCGACGATGCTCGACGCGCTGCGCCGCCTGGGGGCCGAGGTCACCACCGACTCCGGGACGGATGCTCTGCCCTTCACGGTCGAGGCCGCCGGCGGCGTCCGCGGCGGGCACCTCGACCTCGACGCCTCCGCGACGAGCCAGTTCGTCTCCGGCCTGCTGCTCGCCGCCGGCGCCTTCGACCTCGGCCTCGAGCTCACCCACACCGGTGAGCGGCTCCCTTCCCGGCCGCACATCGACATGACGCTCGAGACCCTCGCCGACGCCGGCGTGCACGTGAGCGAGCCGGAGCCGCACCGCTGGGTCGTCGAACCCGGCCGTCCGCACGGCCTGCAGGTCGCGGTCGAACCGGATCTGTCGAACGCCGCGACCTTCCTCGGCGCCGCCCTCGTCACCCGGGGCACCGTGACGATCCCCCACTGGCCGGCGCACACCACCCAGGCCGGGGACGCGATGCGCGGCATCGCCGAGGAGTTCGGCGCCACCTCCACGCTGAGCCGCAGCGGGCTCGAGGTCACCGGTCCGGCGCGGCTGCACGGCGTCGACCTCGACCTCGGCGACGTCGGCGAGCTCACCCCCGTCGTCGCCGCGATCGCGGCCTGCGCCGAGGGCACCTCGACGCTGCGGAACATCGGCCACCTCCGCGGCCACGAGACCGATCGGCTCAGCGCTCTGGCGACCGAGCTGACGAAGACCGGGGCCCGCGTCACCGAGGGCCCCGACTCGCTCATCATCAACTCGCCGGCCACGCGGGGTGCCCGCTGGGCCACCTACCACGACCATCGGATGGTCATGGCCGCCGCGGTCCTCGGGCTGCGGGTCGAGGGGATCGAGATCGAGGACGTCGCGACGGTGGGCAAGACGATGCCGGAGTTCACCGCGCTGTGGACCGCCATGCTCGGGTGACCGATGCCGCGCCGCTACCGGGACTTCACCGAGGACGACTACCGACCGCGCCCCAACCGGCGCGGTTCGCGGCCGCGCACCAAGGAGCGGCCCGACCACAGCGACGCGCCGGTGGGCATGGTCGTCGCGGTCGACCGCGGGCGCTACCGCGCCGTCGCGGAGCACGATGAGGCCGGGGCCCCCGCCGAGGGGCCGATCATCACGTGCGTGCGCGCCTCGCGGCTGCGCCGGCAGGCGATCGTGCCCGGCGACCGGGTGCGGATGGCCGGGGACACCTCGGGCGAGGACGGCTCCCTCGCCCGCATCGTCGAGGTCCTGCCCCGGCGCACGGTGCTGCGCCGCAGCGCCGACGACACCGACCCGACCGAGCGCGTCATCGTCGCCAACGCCGACCAGCTCGTGGTCGTCACCGCCACGGCGGACCCGGAACCCTCGTGGGGGCTCATCGATCGGACGCTCACGGCGGCCTTCGACGCCGGGATCACCCCGCTGCTCGCCGTGACCAAGCTCGACCTCGCGCCCCTCGACGCGATCCGGGAGCGCTTCGAGGCCACCGGTGTGGAGATCGTCCCGTGCGGCTTCGACGACGGCGGCCGACCGCGCATCACCGCGCTCGCCGGCGTGCTCGCCGACCGGCTCAGCGTGCTCGTCGGGCACTCCGGGGTGGGCAAGTCGACGCTGATGAACGCGCTCGTGCCCGACGCCGGTCGGGCGACCGGTGCCGTCAACGAGGTCACGGGCCGCGGCCGGCACACCTCGTCCTCGGCCGTCTGCCTGCCCCTGCCCGGCGGCGGCTGGCTCATCGACACCCCGGGAGTGCGCAGCTTCGGCCTCGCCCACGTCGATGCGCACAACGTGCTCGCCGCGTTCGGCGAGCTCGTCCCCGCCACCGCCGACTGCCCCAAGGGGTGCGCGCACCTCGCCGATTCCGCCGGCTGTGCACTCGACGCCTGGGTCGCCGAGGGACGGGCCGGGGAATCCGGACCGGCACGGCTCGCCTCGCTGCGGCGGCTGCTCGGCAACCTTGCCGGCTGACCTTCCCACTCCTCGAACCCCGCACTCCCCCGGCGGGCGTGCTCGCTATTGTGGCCCCATGGACGATCTTCAGCTCGCACTCCTGCTCGCGGACCGGGCGGACGCGCTCACCCTCCCCCGCTTCCGCGCCCACGACCTCACGGTGACCACGAAGCCGGACCTCACCCCCGTGACCGACGTCGATCGCGCGGTCGAGGAGATGATCGCCGAGGTCCTCGCCGAGCACCGGCCCGCCGACGCGATGCTCGGCGAGGAGTACGGCGGTCGTGGTGAGGCCGCCCGGCGCTGGATCGTCGACCCGATCGACGGGACGAAGAACTTCGTCCGCGGCGTGCCCGTCTACGCCACCCTCATCAGCCTCTACGACGGTGAGACGCCGCTCGTCGGCGTCGTCAGCGCCCCGGCGCTCGGCCGCCGCTGGTACGCCGCGTCCGGGGCCGGCGCACACCTCGTCGTCGACGGCGGTGCCCCGGAGCGGATCTCCGTGTCCGCCGTGGATGCGCTCGCCGATGCCTCGCTGTCCTTCGCCTCGCTCACCGGCTGGCGGGGGCGCGGCACCCGGGAGCGGTTCCTGCAGCTGTGCGACACGGTGTGGCGGACCCGCGGCTACGGAGACTTCTGGTCCTACATGCTCGTCGCCGAGGGCGCGGTCGACATCGCCTGCGAGCCGGAGCTCGAGCTCTACGACATGGCCGCGCTCGTCCCCGTGGTGCTCGAGGCCGGCGGCAGGTTCACCGACCTCGGCGGGTCGGACGGTCCCTTCGGCGGGAACGCGGTCGTGACGAACGGCCGGCTCCACGACGCGGTGCTGGAGTACATGTGATGCCGGAGCTCATGCGCGCACCCCTGTGGCACCGGATGGTCGACGCCGCCGGCCTCGTCCGGCCCGACGGCACGGTGGGAGAGACGATCTTCGGGCAGATGACGCAGCTCGCCGCCGCCCACGGGGCAGTCAATCTGGGCCAGGGCGCGCCCGGCACCGACGCCCCGGAGCCGCTTGTCGCCGCTGCTGCTGACGCCATGCGCGCGGGGATGAATCAGTACGCGCCCGGCCAAGGATTCCCCGCGCTCATCGACGCGGTCGCCGAGCAGCGTCGCCGCGAGTACGGCCAGCAGGTGAGCACCGACGAGGTGCTCGTCACCGTCGGCGCGACGGAGGCGCTCACCGCTGCGATCCTCGCGCTCGTGCCGCCCGGGGGCGAGGTCATCGTGTTCGAACCGTTCTACGATGCGTACCCGGCGGCGATCACGGCTGCCGGGGCGACGATGGTCACGGTGCCGGTGCTGCCGGTCGACGGCGGCTTCGCCCCGGATTGGGAGGCTTTCGAGGCGGCGGTGTCGGAGTCGACGGCGGCGATCATCGTCAACACCCCGCACAACCCGACGGGTGCGCTGTTCGACCTCGAACAGCTCCGGCGGATCTTCGCCGGCGCCCAGCGTGCGGATGCCTGGGTCATCACCGACGAGGTGTACGAGTACCTCGTGTTCGACGGAGCCGAGCATCATGCGCTCGCCGCGCACGTCGACGAGCCCGAGCGGGTGGTATCGGTGTCCTCGGCTGGAAAGTCCTTCAACATCACCGGCTGGAAGGTCGGCTGGGTCGTGGCCGCTCCGGAGGTCCGCGCGGCCATCCAGGGCGTCAAGCAGTTCCTCACCTTCACCGCCGGCTCCCCCCTGCAGGTCGCCGTCGCCGAGGCGCTGCGCACCGGTTCGCCGTTCCCCTCCGAGAACCGCGACTCGCTCGCCGCGCGCCGCGGCGTGCTGCTCGCCGCACTGCGCCAGGTGCCGGGCATCGATGTCCGGACGCCGCGGGCGGGATACTTCGTGCTCGTCGACTTCGCCCCGCTCACCGACGAGGACGCCTTCGCCCTCAACGAGCGGATCACCCGGGAGTACGGCTTCACCGGGATTCCGGTGGCCGCGCTGTGCCGGGCCGGATCACCGACGGCGGAGCACTACCGCGCGACGATCCGCTACTCGTTCTGCAAGAGTCCCGCCGAGGTCGAGGCCGCCACCGCGGGCATCGCCCGCCTCGCCCGGGCGATCGAGGACGGGACCTTCACCGCGCGCCCGGCGAAGTAGTCCCCGGGCTCCGCCGTCTACGGCCGGCGGCCCGACTCCGAGCACACAGCAAGGCGCCCGCACCGGTTTCCGGTGCGGGCGCCTCGTCGGTGCTCCCGGGTCCGGCGGGCGCGCGGTGCGCCCGCCGGAGCGGCGGATCAGGCCTGCTTGGCGGCCTCGATCTCGATGGTGATGACGATCTTGTCGCTGACGAGGAGCTCGCCGCCGCCCATCGCGGCGTGGAACTTCATGCCGTAGTCCTTGCGGTTGACGGTGGTGGTGGCGGAGAAGCCGGCCAGCGAGGAGTCGACGTCGACGGCGACGCCGTTGAACTCGGCCTTGAAGGTCACGGGCAGGGTCACACCGCGCATGGTGAGGTCACCGACGAGGTCGAACTCGGCGCCGTCGAAGTTCTCGATCGCGGTCGACATGAAGGTCGCCTGCGGGTGCTCCTCGGCGAGGAAGAAGTCGCCGGACTGGAGGTGGCCATCGCGCTGCTCGTTGCCGGTGGTGATCGAGGCGACGTTCGCGGAGGCCTCGACGGTGCTGTTCTCGAACTCGTCGGCAACGGCGATGACGCCGGTGAAGTCGGTGAACTCGCCGCGCACCTTCGACACGCCGGCGTGACGGGCGACGAACCCGAAGTCGGAGTGGAGGGCGTCGAAGTTCCAGGTGCCGGCGGTGAGGTTGGTGGGCAGAGCGGTCATGGTGTTCTCCTCATTGGTTAAGTTTTTAACTACAAGAGATAATGTAGTTGAAGCTTCAACTATGCGCAAGCGGGATGACGACCCCTGCGGCGTGAGCCTCGTCACTCCCCCGTCGCCGCTCCCCCCGCGGACCTCTGCACCGACCCTCCGCCGGGCCCGCGCCGCGGCATCCCGCAGGTCCCCGGGGGCGAGCCGCACGCCTCCCCACCGCGCCCTGCAGCGGCGCCCTCCGCAGCGGCGCGGAGCCCGCCGGCAGCGGCGCGGAGTCCGAGGGGATCGACACGGCGCGCCTCGCCGCGAGGGCGGTGCGCTTCCGTACGGGGCGGTGCGCCTCAGTACGGGGCGGTGCGTGTCAGTACCGGAAGGTCGCGATGACCTCGTCGGAGCGGTCCCACTCCCCGAGCGTGCGCACCGTGCCGCGGTTGCGCACGGTGTCGACGACTGCGGCGTCGGCCAGGGCGGCGGCGTCGGGGGACGCGAGGCGCCGGGCGTCGCGCGGCAGGTAGAGGGTGTCGACGCGGCCCTCACCGGCGGCCTGGGCGACCTCGGCGAGGTCGAAGGACCCCTTGCCGTTGTGCACGAGGGAGAGCGCCCGCTCCGCCTCCTCCGCCTCGGCCACGGCTGTGCGCTCCGCGAGCAGCCGCCACGCCTCCGAGCGCAGCGTGTCCGGGCTCGTGTGCTCGGGGTTGCCGGCGATCACCGCGTCGTGGATCGCCGGGTAGGGGCAGACGGCGGTGAAGACCGGCAGGTACTCCGCGACTGCGGCGAGGACGAGCGGCTGGGAGCGCGCGGTGCCGAGCTCGGCACCCACCGCCTCGCCCACACCCCGGAGGAACTTCTCGGTGAGCATGCTGTCGGTGTCGTCCGAGCCGCCGTGGCCGTGGAACGCGGCGTGCCCGCCGCCGACCGCGCGCTGCTGCAGCTGGTGCTCGGGCAGCTCGCCGACGACCGCGTCGAAGTCGGCCGGGATCCCACCCTGCGGCAGCTGCTCGATGGCGTTGCGGGTGGCCTCGAACAGGCGGACGGAGTTCTTCGACAGCGCGAGGATGTAGGTGCGGCCGCCGCTCTCGAGGAGCGGCACGAGCGGCACCACGCGGAACCGGTCGGCCACGGTGAGGCCGACCTCGACCTCGATCGGGACGCGGACGGCGAGGTGGAAGCCCGGGGCCGCGAAGGCGACGAAGCCGCGGCTCTGCCGCCGCCAGTAGCTCGAGTCGTCGGCGAGCTCCTGGATCGGGGCGAGCAGCGCCTCGGC
The DNA here is from genome assembly GCF_040656435.1 of Brevibacterium sp. NPDC049920. Taxonomy (NCBI): domain Bacteria; kingdom Bacillati; phylum Actinomycetota; class Actinomycetes; order Micrococcales; family Brevibacteriaceae; genus Brevibacterium; species Brevibacterium sp. NPDC049920. Next base: position 121,809 of record NZ_JBFAMF010000007.1, on the reverse strand, counting down.
GTCGGCCCGGTTCGTGCCGGCGGCTTCGAGCTCCGCGGCCGCGGTCCGGAGCTGGCCGGCCAGCACGGCGGCAGACGTGCCGCCGGTGGTGCCGCGCACCTCGGTGGGCACGGAGAAGGTGACTTTCGGGCCGGCGTGCCCGGCGGCGGCGATGAGCTGTGAGAAGTCGAGTGCGTCGACGATTCCCTGGGGGTTCGTGGTCATGGACGAGGACCTCCTTCGACGGCCGAGCCGTCGGATCGCTGGTCCTCACCACCCTAACCGCAGAGCCGCCCGGGAACGCGGAATCCCCCGGTTCCGTCTCCGGAACCGGGGGATTCTCCCTACTGGTGGCGGGGGAGGGATTTGAACCCTCGACCTCCGGGTTATGAGCCCGGCGAGCTACCGAACTGCTCCACCCCGCGATGCGTTCTCAACTATACGTGAACGCCAGGTGACCACCAAATCGCCGGGAGGTGATCTGCCTCACCGCGTGGAGCGGCCCGGAACCAGCTCGCGCGATCAGCCCTCGCCCTCGGCGGGCGCCTCGGTCGGGGCCTCCCCCTCGGCGGGCGCCTCGGCGTCGGCCGGGCCCTGCTCGACCTCGAGCGCGCGCTCGAGCGCCTGGCGGAGACGCTCCTGCGCTTCGCCATAGGCGGCGAAGTCGCCGTCCTGGAGAGCCCGGTCGGCATCCTCCATCGCCTGCTTCGCCTCGTCGAGGGCCTCCTGCACCGACTCGTCGGGGGCGGATGCTCCGGCCCCCTCCCCACCGGCACCGGTGCCCGCCTCGTCCTCGGTGTCCTGACCGGCCTTGTCGGCATCGCCGGCCTGCACACCGGAGTCGCCGCCGAACACCTGGTCGAGCGCCTCGTCAAGCGTCGGCGCGAAGCCGATCTCCTCGCCGAAGGCCACGAGCACGCGCTGGAGCACCGGGTACGAGGTCTCGCCCGCGGAGCGCACGTAGACCGGCTGCACATAGAGCAGACCGCCGGCCACCGGCAGCGTGAGCAGGTTGCCGTTCTGCACCTCGGACTCGCCCTGCCGCAGCAGGTTGAGGCTCGTCTGGATCTCCGGCTCGGTGTTGAAGTTGTTCTGCGCCTGGCCGGGGCCGGGGAACGTCGTGTTGCGCGGCAGCTGGAGGAGCCTGAGCTTGCCGTACTCCTCGCTCGGCGCGCCCTCCTCCGAGCCCGCATCCGCGGACGCGGCGAGGAAGCCGGTGAGGTTGTTGCGCGTCTGCCCGTTCGACTGCCGCGGGATGAACGACGAGGTCAGCGAGAACGACGGCGCCTCCTGGGTGGGCATCCGCAGCGTGAGGTAGTACGGCGGCTGCACGAGGTTGCGCTCGGCGTTGACCGTCGGGTCGAGCGGCTGGGTCCAGAAGTCCTGCCCGGTGTAGAACGAGTTCGAGTCCTCCACGTGGTACTGGGTGAGCAGGGAGCGCTGGACCTTGAAGAGATCTTCGGGGTAGCGCACGTGGCTCATGAGATCCGCGCTCATGTTCTCCACCGGCTGCACGAGGTCGGGGAAGATCTTCATCCACGTCTGCAGGACGGGGTCCTTCTCGTCCCAGGCGTAGAGGTCGACGGACCCGTCGAAGGCGTCGACGGTGACCTTGACGGAGTTGCGGATGTAGTTGACCTGCTGCGGTGGCAGCGCCTGGGTGGCGCCGGAGCGCTCGGTGTTCGAGTCCTGCGTCGCCTCCTGGAGGACCTGCGGCGTGGAGTACGGGTACTCCGGCGAGGTCGTGTAGGCGTCGACGATCCACTTGATCTTCCCGTCGATGACAGCCGGGTAGGGATCGCCGTCGACCTCGAGGAACGGCGCGACGCGCTGCACCCGCTCGCGCGGGTTCCGCTCGTAGAGGATCTGCGATTCGGGGTTGAGCGCATCGGACAGGACGATCTGCTCGTCCTGGAACTTGATCGCGTAGAGCAGGCGGTGGAAGAACGAGCCGACCGCCGGGCCGCCCTCGCCGGAGAAGGTGTTGTAGACCTGGGCGGAGCCGTCCTCGCCGTCGGCCGGGTAGTCGATCTCGCGCGGGTCCGAGTCCTCCGGCGCACCGACGATCGAGTAGCGCGGGGAGCGCTCGCCGAAGTAGATGCGCGGCTCGTACTCGCCGAGCTCACCGGTGGGCGGGATGTTCGCCTCGAGGAAGGCCGGCTGCCCGTCGTTGCCCTGCTGGTTGCCGTAGGCGGCGACGACGCCGAAGCCGTGGGTGTAGACGACGGCCTGGTTGAGCCACGAGGAATCCGCCTGGGAACCGGGATTGAGCTCGCGCAGCGCGATCACGGTGTCCTGCATCTGCCCGTCGATCTCGTACCGATCGACGTCGAGCTGCTCGGGGAAGCCGTAGAAGGGACGCTGCTGCTGGAGCTGGCGGAAGGTGTCGGAGACGAGGTTCGGGTCGAGCAGGCGCACCGAGGCGGCGGTCTCCGCGTCGGCCCGCAGCGCACCGGGTTCCCCTTCGACCGTGGGGCTGTAGGGGATGACCTCGACGTCGTCGATGCCGTAGGCGCTGCGGGTGGCATCGATGTTGCGCTGGATGTACTCGTTCTCGAGGCTCTGCTCCGAGGGCTGCACCTGGAACTGCTGGACCCCGGCGGGCAGACCGATGATCGAGATCCCGCCGAGCACGACGAGCATGATCACCGCGACCACCGACAGCTTCCACACGTTCGCGAAGGCGTTCGCGGCGAACAGCACCGCGACGGCCACGGTCGCGAGCGACACGATGAGCATCGCCGGGAGCGTGATGTTGTCCCCGGTGTAGGTGGCGCCGGTGACGATCCCCGAGGTGTTGGTGAGGTTCTCGTAGCGCAGTACGAACAGCCGGCCGGCCTGCACGAGCAGCAGGAGCGCGGCGGTGATCGCGAGCTGCACGCGCGCGGTCCTGGTCAGGTGGAGACCGCGCTCCTCGCCGGGACGGATTCCGCCGAACAGGTAGTGGGAGACGACCGAGGCGATGAAGGCCAGCAGCGTCACCATGCCGAGGAAGTCGAGCGCCACCCGGATCACCGGGAGGACGAAGACGTAGAAGGACATGTCGTGGCCGAACTGCGGATCGGGAGTGCCGAAGGGAGTGGCGTTGAGGACCATGAGGGCCTGGGTCCAGGCCGCCGAGAGCGCGACGCCGCCGAGCAGTCCGAGCACGGCCGGCAGCGCGATCGTCATCATCCGGCGCAGCGGCTCGACGGCCTCGCGGTACCGGTCGAGGTTCTCCTGGCGCGGGGTGACGGGCGCGTAGACCGGACGGTTCCGGTGGGCGATCCGCAGGCAGTACCACACCGGCACCGCCATGACGAGGAAGCCGATGACGAAGAGGACGACCTTGGTGATCCACTCGGTGGCGTAGACGGAGAGCACGCCGAGCTGGTCGAACCACAGCACCTCGGTGTAGACCTGCGCGAAGATCACGAAGAGCACGAGCAGCACCGCGACCGCGATGAGGGTGAGCATGAGCGGTGAGGGCTTCTTCGGCTTCATGCCGGTCGAACGGCCTCCTGGTGGGGCAGCGAAGGTCACGCGTGTCCTTTCCTAGCAGCGTCGGACATCAGTTGGCCGCGGCGTCCTGGCAGGACGGCAGGTTCCCGGTACGGTCCGCGGCGATGTCCTGCACCGCGGAATGAGCTTCTGAGAGGGTGCCCACGGCGACGACGGCGAGTGCGTCGGCACCCCGGGCGCCGAGCACCTCGGCGCAGTTGTCGGTCGGGGACAGGAAGAACTCGGCGCCCGACTCCGCGGCGGCGGACACCTTCTGGCGGGCGCCTCCGATCGGGGCCACGGTGCCGTCGGGGCTGATCGCCCCGGTGCCGGCGATCGCCCGGTCCCCGGTGAGGTTGCCCGGGGTGAGCTCGTCGATGATCGCGAGGGCGAAGATCGTCCCCGCCGACGGTCCGCCGATCCCCTCGACGTTGAAGGTGACGTCGAACGGGAAGTCGAAGGCCTGCGTCATCGTCACGCCGATCATCTTCTGGCCGTGCGCCTCCACCGGGGCGACCTCGACGTCGAGCGGCTCCCCGGCGCGCTCCAGGCCGAGGACGACCGTGCTCTCCGAGCTCCGCACGGCGTCGGCCACGGTCTGCGCGGCGGCCTCGTCGCCGCCGATCTCCGCACCGTCGACGGCGGTGATGATGTCCCCCGGCTGCACCTGGCCCTCGGCCGCCGAGCCGGGGACGACCTCGGCGACGGTGATGACGGAGCGGTAGTCGATGCCGAGCTCGCCGAGCGCGGCGGCCGTGGCGGTGTCCTGGGAGGAGGCCATCTCGGCGGCGTTCTGCCCGGTGACGTCCTCCCGCGTGGTGGTCAGCGGATAGTACGCCTCGGTCGGCACCACGGTGTCCTCGGCGCTGACGACGGAGCGGAGCACCTGGGAGGCGTTGAGGCTGCGGCCGGGCCCGCCGGCGACGGCGACGGTGAGGAGGTCGAGCGTGCCCTCGGCCTCGTAGGTCTCGGTGCCGGTGATCGTGATGAGCTCGTCGCCCTCGACGGGTTCGAGGGTGTTGACGACAGGCCCGGGCATCTGGATGAGATAGGGCACCGGGACGAGGGCCGCGACGAGCACGAGGAGATACGTGACGATCCCCGAGACGATGGTGCCGTCGGACCGCTTCCGGCGCGACCGTGCGGGCGCTTCGGGGCCGGTGACGGCAGGCTCGCTCACGCAGGGGTTCCTTTCGGTCTCGGCTCTAGTGAAGTGTAGGCCACGGCGATCGCGGTGACCCAATCGTGACCGGGTGCCGGCGCCCTCGCCGCCCGGGCGACGATTCAGCCACGGGCGGACACCGGCGATTCGCGCCCCCGGTTCGGAAGGTTTGACCAGCTTCGCTCGGTAGGCTTCTCAGCAGGCCCGTGGATCGCACGGGATCGCTCACCGCGCACAGCACAGCACCAGCGCGCCGCCCGTGCACGGCACGCGGCACGCGCGCACCGCGAGCAGCACCGACCAGCACATCAGCGGAGCCGAGGCTCCGCGGACGACCGAGGGAATGGCATGACCGACAAGAACCGCGAAGGCGACCAGCCCGACGACAACAACGACCCGCTCGGCAACATCTTCGGGATGCTCTTCGGTCCCGGCGGCCAGATGGGCGGTGCCTTCGGGCAGTCAGGTTCGGGTGGGCAGTCCGGTTCGGCCGGACAGGCGGGCCCCGGCGGCCTCCCGTTCGATCCGGCGATGCTCGGCGGCATCATGCAGCAGCTCCAGGGCATGCTCTCCGGCGGTTCGCAGACCGGGGGCATGCGCGCGGCCGAGCAGCACATCCCGCAGCCCGACCCGGAGGTCACCGAGGAGGTCACCCGCGCCTCCCACGACGCGTTCCGCCTCGCGGAGCTCTGGCTCGAGGACGTCACGACCTCCGCCGTCGGCGTTCCGGAAGCGATCGCACTGACCCGCCGCGAGTGGGTCGAGCAGACCTTCGAGGGCTGGCAGCGGCTGGTGCGACCGATCCAGTCGAACATGTCCTCCGCGCTCACCGCGAGCATCGCCGAGCAGGCGCCCGAGGAGCTCAAGCCGATGCTCGCCGGCGCGGGTCAGATGTTCACCTCGATGAGCGAGTCGATGTTCGGCATGCAGCTGGGCGAGGCGCTCGGCGCGCTGTCGGGCTCCGTGCTCAGCGGCACCGAGTACGGTCTGCCGCTCATCAAGGGCAGCCGGCCCGCTCTCATCGAGGCGAACATCACCGGTGCGGCCTCCGAGATCGGCGTCGAGGCCACCGAGCTGCGCATCCACCTCGCCGTGCGCGAGCTCGCACTCCTCTGGCTGTTCAAGCGCTCCCCCTGGCTCGCCGGCCACGTGGAGACCGCGCTGAGCAAGTACGCCTCCGGGATCGAGCTCGACCTCGATCGAATCCAGGGCATGGCCGGCTCGATCGATCCCAGCCGCATGCAGGAGATGAGCGAGGAGATCCGCCGCGGCCTGTTCGACCCGAAACCCACCGAGGCGCAGCACCAGGCGCTCACCAGCCTGCAGAACCTCCTGTCGGTGATCGCCGGCTGGGCCGATGTCGTGGCCTACCGGGCGTGCGCACAGCTCGGCTCGCGCGACACCATCCGCGAGGCGCTCCGCGAGCGCCAGGCCACCGAGGGCGCGGCGGACCGGACCTTCGCCCAGCTCGTCGGCATGGACCTGCGCCCGGCCCGGCTCCGCGATGCCGCGGCGCTGTTCTCCTACCTCGAGCAGACCGAGGGGCCCGAGGCGCGCGACGCGGTATTCAACCACCCCGACCTGCTGCCGACGACGCAGGACCTCGACGACCCGCTGGGCTACCGCGAGCGTCGCAGCCAGGAATGGTCGACGGACTCCTCGATGGACGAGGCGCTCGCCCGGCTGCTCGCCGACGAGGGCGCCGGCTCCGCTGGTGACGACGACACCGGTTCGCCGACCACCGGCCCCGCCGACGCAGCTGCCGCCCCGAGCACGGATGCATCCACCCCGGACGATGGCGATGCTTCCGCGGCCGGGGACGGCCCCGCCGACGGCGGCGACCCCGGCGACGGGGACGACGATCGTCCCAGCGGCTCCACCCCGCCGTCCCCGTGACGCCCACCGGCGGCAGCGCCCCGGGGGCCCGCACACAGCTCGCGGCGCGCGAGCTGCGCTCCTGGCCCGCGCCTGCCGACCGGATCGATGAACAGGCTGCGGCCCGGGCCTTCCTCGCCTCCGCCGGGGCCGCCGCCCTCGACCGCGACGGCGGGCCCGAGCACTTCACCGCGAGCTGCGTGGTGTTCGACCTCGATGCCCGGCGTGTGCTCCTCCACCACCACCGCAAGGCCGATGCCTGGGGGCAGTTCGGCGGACACATCGAGGCCGCGGACTCCTCGCTGCGGGCCGCGGCCCTGCGGGAGTGCCTCGAGGAGTCCGGCCTGACCCGCGTCGACTGGTTCTCCCCCGCCCCGATCGACCTCCATGTCCACGGCCTGCCCGCGGCCTTCGGCGCGTGCCGGGTGCACCGCGATGTCGTCTACGGCGCGTCGGTGGACGCAGCGGCGCCGGTGAGCGCCTCCGAGGAGTCGCTCGCCGTGGCATGGTTCGACCTCGAGGAGCTGCCGGAGAACATCCTGCCCGACCTGCCCGGCCGCCTGCCGGGACTGTTCGAGGCGGCACACTCCGCCCGCACCGTCGATGCGGGACGCTCCTGATCCGCTCCCTCGTGCCCTGGCCGATCCTGCTCACGGGTCCAGGTGCCGGTGCCGCGACTCGATCCCGGCGACCCACCTCGGTCCGGGCCCTGCGCCGTCGACCCGGCGGCGCTCCTCGGCCGCGGCGGCGCACCACGAACCCGGCAGCGCGACTCAGTCCCGGTGACGCGCAGAGGCCTCCGCCGCGGTCTCCCCGTAGGAGAAGCCGGTGAGGAAGACCTCGGCCCTGTCGGTGTCCGGGTGGCGGCGGGTGAGCGCGGTGAACGCCGCCGAGTGGTCCGGCACACGCAGGTGCGCGAGCTCGTGGACGAGCACCGATTCGAGGACCCAGCGCGGCACCTCGCGCAGCCGGTCGGAGACCCGGATCTCCCGGGTCGCCGAGGTCGCCGAGGCGAAGCGATGGCGCTGGTTCGTCACCCAGCGCACCGAGGCGGGCGCGATCCCGTCGTCGAAGCAGCGGTCGTTGAGCTCGGCTGCGAGGCGTTCGAGCTCGGCGTCGCCGCGGGGCGCGGTGCGGGCGCGCTTCTCCAGTCGCGCGATGAGCGAACCGATGTCACCGGCATGGCGGTCGACGTCGTACCGGGCGGGCACCGCGACGACGTACGAGCCGTGATCGCGGCTCACCGAGATCGTCTTGCGCCGGCGCGCCGACCGCCGGACCGTGATCGTGCCGTCCGCGAGTGCGGCGATGACCTCTCGTGCCTCCATACCACCACCCTAGAGTGCGCCGCTGACACGGGCCCGCCACGTGCACCGGGGCACCCCGGTCGGGTGCGGGGCCCCGGGCGCCGAACTTCCGGCGGAAATTTTCGCCCCCGCCCCTGTCCCCGCTCACCCAGCCCGCGACACGCCGCGCCCACCGGGGCGGATCGGGCACCCTCGGAATCTCGCGCGTTCCCGCATCCACACCGTCATCCACAGGCGCGGGCACACTCGTCAACAGCTGGCGCCGGCTTGTGCACAGGCGCCGGGACGCCCGGTGTTGACGGCACCGCGGGGGCCGCATAGTTTGAGGTGTCAGACCCCCGGAAAACCCGGGTTTCATGGGCAAGGGGAAGGCTCATGAGATCCCGAGCGCGGCTGGGGGTCGACCACCCGGGCAGGGCCGGTCAGCTCCTGCGGATCATCGGATGCGCAGTGGGCTCCGACCCTGCCCGGACCCGGTCCGGGACTCTCCCGCAGAGGTTATCCACAGGCGCGTCCGGGGACTGTTCGCGCGCACCGCCAGTCGGTAGCCTCCGGATCAGGAGGTGCATCAGCGGTGTATCAGCTCTTTCACTCGGTGCCGGTGGTCTGGCGCAGCGACCGGTGCGTACAGTTCGGGATCGACGAACCGATCCTCATCGACGGCCTCACCCCACAGGACACGGAGCTCATCTCCGTCCTCCGGATGGGGATCGGGATCGACGACTTCTTCGACCGGGCGGAGCATCTGGGCGTGTCCTCGGCCCGCGCCTCCTCCCTGCTCGCCCTCCTCGACGAGGCCGGGGTCCTCGTGCCGCTCGGCCCGGACGCGGCGCCTCGGCGCCCCACCGTCCACGTCGATCCCCTCGCCGCGAACCTCGGCGTCTCCCCCACGCAGATCGCCGCCACGCTCGCCGCCACCCCGGTGCTCGTGCTCGGCCCCTACGCCGAGGAGCTCCTCCCGGTGCTCGCGGCCGCCGGCTTCGACGCCCATCGGATCGGCCGGGCGGAGGAGTCCACCGGGTACCGCTCCCCGCTCGTCGTCCTCACCGGGGTCTGGGTGGAGGACGCGGTCTCGGCGGGATACCTCGTGGAGAACGGGATCGACCACCAGCAGGTCGTCGTCGGGCAGGCGCAGGCGACGATCTCCCACGTCATCGTGCCCGGCTCCACACCGTGCACCCGCTGCCGGGTCAATCTCCGCACCGAGGAGGACGCCGACTGGCTCCTCGCCTGGCGGACGCTGTGGAAGCAGTCTCCCCGGCCGGCGCGCACCGATCCGGTGCTCAGCACCCTGGCGGTCGCCCACACCGCGCTCGTGCTGCGCAACCATCTGCTCGGCTGCACCCCGGTCCCCGTCGACGCCGTCGTCACCCTGCCGAGCGGCGCGGTGACGGAGATCGGCGTCGACTTCCACGGCGAGTGCGACTGCCGGATCCCCGTCGCCGGACGGTTCCACGTCCCCGCCTGATCCCGCGCTCCCCCGGGCCTCACATCGAACCGGAGTGCGCCTCGACGAGCGCGATGATGTCCGCGCCGAACTGCTCGCACTTCACCGGGCCGATCCCCGGGATCCGGTCCATCTGCGCCGCCGTGCGCGGCCGCACCTCGGCAATCGCGTTGACGGTCGCGGTGGTGAGGATCATGTAGGCGGGCATCCGGAGCCGTTCCGACTGCTCCCGGCGCCAGTCGAGCAGCGCCACGAGCAGGTTCGCATCGACCTCGCCGGGGCAGTCGCCGCAGCGCTGCAGCTTCTGCTCCACCGCGGTCACGAGCGTCCTCCCGCAGCGCGTGCACCGCACCGGGGCCGTCCGCGCCCGCGGGTTCCGGGTTCCCGCACGCTGTCCGGCGGGCCGGGTGGAGGCCCCGTGCGCACTCTGCATCTCCCCGATGAAGCGCGAGGGCGAGCGCCGGGACCGGCGGCCCTCCTGACGTGCGAGCGACCAGCTCAGCGACAGCTCGGTGCGGGCCCGGGTGAGCGCGACGTAGAACAGCCGCCGCTCCTCGGCCACCGCCGCCGGCGTCGTCGCATAGCTGATCGGCACGAGCCCTTCGGACAGCCCGACGAGGTGCACGCTCTCCCACTCGAGACCCTTGGCCGCGTGCACCGAGGCGAGCGTGACGCCGTTGACGGGAGGGGCGAACTGGTGCTCCTGACGGTCGGCGAGGTCGCTGAGGAAATCCTGCAGGGGTACGGGCAGCTCCGACTTCTCCTGCATCGATGCGGCGAGCCCGACGAGGGCGTCGAGCGACTCCCAGCGCTCCCGGCTCGCCCCGGCCCCGCTCGGGGGGCGCGGTGCCCAGCCGATCGCATCGAGCACCTCGCCGACGAGCTCCGGCAGCGGCCGCGGAGCCAGCCGGGCGGCCGAGGCGCGCAGCAGCGCGATCCCCTCCTTGACCTCGCGTCGGGCGAAGAACCGCTCTCCCCCGCGCAGCACGTATCCCACTCCCCGGGCTCCGAGCGCGTCCTCGAACGCGCGGCTCTGCCCGTTCGTGCGGAACAGCACCGCGATGTCCGAGGCCCGCCGGCCCCGGGAGATCTCCTCGGCGATCCGGGCGGCGACAGCCTCGGCCTCCGCCTGGTCGTCGGCGTACTCGGTGAACACCGGAGCCGGGCCGCTGCGCCCGGTGCTGCGGAGCACGAGCGGGGTGCGCCCGGTGTGGGACAGGACCGCGTTCGCCGCCTGCACGATCTGCTCGGTCGATCGGTAGTTGCGCACGAGCGAGATGCTCTGCGCTCCGGGCAGGCGCGAGGGCAGCCGCAGCAGGAAGGAGTCGGTGGCGCCGGCGAAGGTGTAGATCGTCTGCGCGGGGTCGCCGACGACGCACAGGGACTCGCGTCGCCCGAGCCAGCGCATGAGGAGGTCGTACTGGAGCGGGGAGACGTCCTGGAACTCGTCGACGACGAAGTGGCGGTACTGCTCGTGGACCTGCGCGGCGATGTCCTCCCGGGTGGCGAGGAGGCCGGTGAGCGTGAGCAGGATGTCCTCGAAGTCGAGGAGACGCCGACGGGACTTGATCTCGCTGTAGGCGCGCATGATCTGCTCCATGCCGGCCGGGGTGATGCCCGGGGGCAGCTCGCGGTGCGCGGCCTGCGCCAGATAGTCGTCGACCGCGAGCATCGAGACCGCGGCGTACTCGATCTCGGCGGCGACGTCGCGCACCACCTCCCGCTCGACCTCGAATCCGGCTTCGGCCATCGCGCGGGAGAGGACCCCCGCCTTCTGGCCCAGGAGCTCGGGGAAGGGTCCCTCGGCGAACGCGTCCCAGAAGTACCGCAGCTGGCGCAGCGCGGCGGAGTGGAAGGTGCGGGCCTGCACCCCGGGCACGCCGAGTGCACGCAGCCGCGCCCGCATCTCGCCGGCGGCCTTCGAGGTGAAGGTCAGCGCGAGGACGTGGCGGACGGAGAAGGCGCCGGTGGCCGCTCCGTACGCGATCCGATGCGTCATCGCGCGGGTCTTGCCCGTCCCGGCGCCGGCGAGGACGACGAGCGGGCCGCTCACGTGCTCGGCGACCCGCCGCTGCTCCGGGTCGAGATGCTCGAGCAGTGCGGCGGCGGCCGCCGGCTGCACTGCGGTCATGCTCCCCCGGAGAGCCAGGCGGAGAGGATCTGCCCGGCGATCGAGACGTCGCCGGGCACCCACACGGTGCCGGCCGCGGTCTCCGCGGTGAGCTCCTCGCGGGTGAACCAGCGCACGCGGGTGATCTCGTCGCCGTCGGCACGGGTGTCGCGCGAGACGGCCTCGGCGGTGAAACCGAGCATGAGCGAGGAGGGGAACGGCCACGGCTGCGAGCCGACGTAGACCGGGCGCACGCAGTCCACCCCGGCCTCCTCCCAGACCTCGCGGATCACCGCTGCTTCGAGCGTCTCCCCGGGCTCGACGAACCCGGCGAGGAGCGAATAGCGGTCGGCCGGCCATTGGGCGTTGTTGCCCAGCAGGAGGCGCTCGGTGCCGTCCCCGTCGGTGTGCACGACGGCCATGATGACGGCGGGATCGGTGCGCGGGAAGTGCTCGCTGCCGGTCTCCGGGTCACGGCGCACCCAGCCTCCCACAGCCGGTCGGGTGGGCGACCCGTTGCGGGGCGAATGGGTGTGCGTGCGGTGCCAGTTGCCGACTGCGACGAGGCTGCAGGCGAGCCCGATGTCGAGGTCGTCGAGCTCGGTGGCGACATGGCGGAGGTCGAGCCAAGTGGGCTCCGTGACGTGGATGCCGGTGGTCGGTCCGTCGAGGAAGTCCTCGGCATCGCGGTCGCGCTCCGCGGCGAGCCGTGCGTCGACGGCCGAGCGGCCGGCGTCGTCGAGGTCGATGCCGATCCTGTCGGCGCCGTCGGGGTCGATCCCGAGGTAGATCTGGGTGCCCCCCTCCGGGACCTGGTCCGCGGTGACGGTGACGAGGTGCCCGGAGGCGATGAGCAGGTAGCCGCGATGGGCGAGGACGCCGCGCGTCCCGGACCGCGCCCAGACCGCGGAGAGGTCGCCGTCCGTGCCGCGCGACAGGTGGTTGCGGCGCACGCTGCTGCGTGCCAGGCTGGCGGGCTCGAGGAGCGGCAGGGGTCTCATGGTGTCCACGATAGCGAACCGGACGGACACGGCCCGTCCTTCGGGTTTCCGGGTGCGGATCCGTGCGCCTCATCGCCAGGGCCGCCCTGCGGCGGTAGTTTGGAGGGGTGGAGACTCTCGACCTCAAGATCGCTGCCGCCACCGCCGGAATCCTCGACGGGTTCGAACCGCAGTCGTGGCTCGCGCTCGACGACCCGCGCGGCCACCGCGTGCTCGTGTCCGACGGCGAGCGCTCCGTCGTCGCCGTCCTCGTGCCGAGCGCAGGCGCGGAGGGAGCCGATGCGGAGGAGTACGCCGCCGCACTGCTCCGCGGGCTGCTGCCGGGCACCTCGGTGACCTTCCCGCAGATCCTGGGGCGGCTCGCGGTGCCCGCTGAGCAGTTCGACTCCCGCGGGGAGGAGATCCGGGTGTGCGCACCCCTGCCGGGCACGCCGGCCTCCACCGTCGCCTTCGCCGACTCCCCCGCCCTCGTGACGGCGCTCGCGGAGTTCCTCGCCGAGCTCCACAATGCCGACCCCGGGGACATCGCGGACTCCGGCCTCGCCGTGCTCGACAGCGCCGAGGAGCGGCAGCGCCTCCTCGATGCGCTCGACGCCGGAGCCGCCACCGGCCAGGTGCCCTCCGTCCTGCTCTCGCGCTGGGAGACCGCCCTGGAGAATGTCGCGACCTGGCGCTTCTTCCCGTGTGCCGTCCACGGCGGCCTGTCGGAGGACGCACTGCGCACCGAGGGTGGCCGGATCGCCGCGGTCACCGACCTGGGGCGGCTGCACATCGGCGACCCGGCCACCGACCTCGCCGCCGTCACCGCACTCCTGCACCCCGATGCGGTCGAGGAGTTCTTCACCGTCTACCGCGGTCACCGCGCAGGCCCGGACCCGGGCCTGCGCACACGGGTCGAGCTCCGCTCGGAGCTCACCGCCCTCGACTGGCTCCTCGAGGCCCGCCGGGGCGGCGACGACGGCGAGATCGCCGATGCCGTCGCGCTCCTCGCCTCGCTCGCCGAGCTCACCGATGCACCGGCCGAGGGGCATCCCGGCCCCTACGGCGGCACGGGCCCCGAGGATGCGCAGGGCGCTGCGCCCGCGGCACCCCCTGGCGAGCAGTCGGCAGAGGCGATCACGGAGCCGGGCGCCGCGGCCGAGCAGCCCGCAGACGCGACCGGGCCCGAACCGAAGCCCGTGCCCGGGCCCGAGCCTCTGTCCGGTACGGGCGCAGACACCGGAGCCGACCCCGCGGCCACCACCTCTCCCCCGGCCCCGCGTCGCACCGCGGTGCGCGCCGGCGACGTCTTCCGTCCCACCGCACCGGTGACGCACGACATCGACGAGGAGTCGGCCTCGGCAGTCCCGACGGAGCGGATCACCGGCCCCGAGGACCGCTGACCCCGCCGCCCTCCCGTCCCTGCTGCGCGAGGTCGTCGGCGCCGGATTCGAGGGCGGCGACGAGCTCCGCGGCCCCGAGCAGGCGTGGAGCGCGCACCACCCGGTCGCTGCCGAGGAAGTAGAAGGCCGCGTCGATCGGGAGTCCGGCGTACTCCGGCATCCGGGACAGCGCGAGGGCGTAGACGGACAGCTGGACCGCCATGGTCCCGAGCTGCTCCTCCCCGGGCGCCCGCGCCGTCTTCCAGTCGACCACCCGCAGACCCTCAGGGGTGCGGAACACCGCATCGATCTTGCCGGGCACGTGGATGGCGGGGCCGTCGGCCCGCTCGAGCACGAGCTCGAAGGGGAGCTCGATCTCCGCCGGCTCGAGGCGGGCGAACTCCGAGGCCACGAATACCTCGGTGAGCTCGGCCAGCCGCCGCCGGGCCGCGCCGGACAGCGCGGCGACCGCCGGGTCGACGTCGACATCGCCGAGCGCGGCCTGCCCGTAGTAGTTCTCCACCCAGGTGTGGAAGGCCGTGCCCAGGCCGGTGGCCTCGTTCGGGGCGTAGGGCATCGGGCGGCGCGTGCTCGCGGCGAACCCGGCGGGATCGTCGAGGAACGCGACGATCCCCGTCGTCGACAGGCGCGCGGGGACGGCGAAGTCTGCGCCGCCTGCGGTCCGGGCCTCGTCGAGCGCGATCACCCGAGCGGCGAGCGCCCTGACCTCCGGGTCCGCAGCGGATTCCGCGAGGGACTGCAGGTCGGGGTGCTCCGCCCGGCGCGCGTCCAGCAGGTCGAGGTGGGCGCGCTGCTTCTCGAGGCGCGCGGTGTCGACGACCGGCCACGGGATGCCGGTGGTCGCGGCGGTCGCGCGCTCGCCGGGATCCTCGGCCTCCGGCAGCTCGCTCTCGTCGTGGCCGAGCACCTCCATCGCCTCGTGGAGGAACGGGGAGAACTCATTGGGTTTCGTGCGGGTCGTGTGCAGAGCACCGCCGAGCCACAGGCGGGCCTTGGCCCGGGTCACTGCGACGTAGGCGAGCCTGCGCTCCTCGATGAGGTGGTGCTCCTCGAGCCGCGGTCGGACGTTCGTCGCGAGCCACTCCTTGAATTCCGCGGGTGAGGAGCCACCGTGGGCCAGCAGATCGAGTGGCGGCAGCTTCGCCTGGTCGCCGCGCAGGGGGTAGGGCAGTGCCCCGGGGGCGAGCCACCCCTTCGTCTCCCGGAGCCCGGTCGGCAGGTCGCCCACCACGCAGTCGGGGATCGCGACCGCGTCGAACTCGAGGCCTTTGGAGGAGTGGATCGTCATCACCGTGACCGCCGTCGGGTCCGGCTCGCTCTCCGGGTTCGCGAGCGCGTCCTTCGACTCGAGCACCGTGACCCAGTCGAGGAAGGTGCGCACGGTGCCCTCCGGGTGCTGGGCGGAGTAGTCGAGGGCGAGGGAGACGAAGGCGTCGAGCGAGGCGCGGTGCACCTGAGCCGCGGCGGCGGGCAGCGCGTCGACCTCGGTGTCGATGTCGAGCTCGCGGATGACCTCGCGGACGAGCCCGGGGATCGTCGTCGTCGACCGCCGCAGGGTGCGCAGGGCTGCGGCGAGCCGGGTGATCCTGCGCAGTGCCGCCGGAGACAGCCCGGTGGCCCGGGCATCAGCCTGCGCGCCGGTGGTGAGGAGGTCGTCGATGCCCTCGACGAGGGTGATGTCCTCGATCTCCGGCGCCGGTTCCGCGTCGCCGGCACCTCCCGGGCCCGGAGCTCCGACGGCCTCGGGCCCGGCGGGCGACAGCCGCTCCCGGAGGCGGCGGCTGCGGTGTCGGGTGAAGCGGTCGAGGGCGGCGATGTCGGATACACCGAGCCCGCAGACCGTACCGCTGAGGAGCCGCATGAGGTGGTCGCCGGCACCGGGGTCGACGAGCGCCTGGAGGGCGCTGTGCGCGTCTGCGACGAAGGGGTCGTCGAGCATACCGGTGGATCCGGCGATGTGGACGTCGAGCCCGGCGGCGGTGAGCGCGTGGGCGACGGGGGGGAACTGGCTGCGCTTGCGGCACAGCACCGCCCGCGTCCGGGTAGGCGTCTCCTTCCCGATCTCCACCAACCACTGCGCGAGCCCGGCCCACTGGTCGGAGCCGTACTCCGGATCGGGATCACCGGGGGTGGCGGAGATGTCGACGCGACCGGGTCCGGCGCCAGGTCGTGCGGTGAGCGCGTCGTCCGGGTCAGCGTCGGGCAGCGCGGCGGCGAGCCGGTTCGCCACAGCGAGGACGTCGACGTCGTTGCGCCAGCTCGTGCTCAGCGTGAGCGAACGGGCGGGTGTGCCGTCCGGGGAGCGGAAGTGGAGCGGGAACTCCCCGATGTTGCGCGCGCTCGCCCCGCGCCAGCCGTAGATCGACTGCCGGGGGTCGCCCACCGCCATCACGGGCAGGCCGGCGAACACGGTGCGGAGCAGCTCGAACTGGGAGTCCGAGGTGTCCTGGTACTCGTCGAGCATGACGACGCTCCAGCGCGCGCGCTCGATGCCGCGCACGGCCGGCACCTCGGTCATGATCCGGTGGGCGAAGGCCACCTGGTCGGAGAACTCCATGGCCGAGCCGGCGCGCTTGAGATCGAGATAGCGGCGGGCGAGGACCGCGACCCGGCGCTTGTGGGCGAGCGGGAGGACGGTGTCCGGGCCGAGGCCGCCCCCGGCGAGCAGATCGATGAGCTCGAGGCGCGCGGGATCCGCTGTGCGCGCCCGGCTGCGCGGACCGGCGGGGACCTCGCCGAGCCCGGCGCGGGCTGCGAGCGCCTCCGCCTCGTCGACGAGCTGCTCCTTCTCCTCCTTGGGGATCCTCTTCCGGCGGATGGCGTCGAGATGCGCGGTGAAGGACTCCCCGGTGAGGAACGCATCGAGGCAGTCGTCGAGGTGGTCGATCACCGCTTCCGGGGTCTGCAGGTGCTCGTTGATCTGGGAGGAGAGGCCCAGGATCTGGTCGATGGCCGTCGAGCGGGCGACGTTCGGGGGGATCTCCCGGTCCGTCGCGGCGTCGACCACGGCGCCGGCGAGCTCCATCGCGTCGGCGATGTCGAGCAGTCGGGACTCCGGTTCGACGCCGATCCGCACCCCGTGGTCGGACACGATCCCGGCGGCGAAGGAGTTGTACGTCGTCACGGTGGGGACGTCGAGCCCGGGCAGGTCCGTGGCGCCGCGCCGGTCGCCCTCCGCCGCCCGGAAACGGTGGAGCAGCCGGCGGATCCTCTCGTTGAGCTCCCCCACGGCCTTCCGCGTGAAGGTGAGGCCGAGGATCGACTCCGCGTCGACGATCCCGTTGGCCACGAGGTAGACGACGCGCTGGGCGATGACGGTGGTCTTGCCCGAGCCCGCTCCGGCGATGACGACGGCGGTGTCGAGCGGGCCCTCGATGATCCGCTGCTGCTCCTCGGTGGGCGGTTCGACGCCGATGATCTCGGCGAGTCGGAGGGCGGTGTAGCGCGGTGCGGTGGGGCTCATGCGTCATCGGCTCCTGCAACTGGTGCGCCGGCGAAGGCCGGGCACGATGATCTCACCGGACAGCTGCGGCAGATGTCCGGACTCGGGGTGGCGACGAAGCGCGCCGAGCGCATGCCCTCGGCGATGCCTCCGACGAGGGTCTCCGCCCAGGCGGGGTCCGCGGCGTCGCCGAGCGCCGGCTGCTCCCGGGTGGTCGGCTTGGTGTTGCGCAGGTAGACGAGCTCCGCCCCGGCGGGCTCGCCGTCGACGCGGGTGCCGTCGGCGCGCTCCGTACCCCCCGCCCGCAGCGCGAACTGGTAGACCCCGAGCTGCGGGTGCGTGGTGCCGTCGGCTCGGGACACGATGGTCTTCCCGGTCTTGAAGTCGACCGGGCGCACACCGTCCGGGGCACCCGCACGCCCGGGGATGATCTCGAGCCGGTCGATCCGGCCGGTGATCCGCCAGGGCGCACCCGGGGCGCCCTGTGGGGCCGCGGCGTCGACGCCCACCTCCACGGCGACCTCGAGACCCGGGCGCTGCTCGAACGACTCGCGCAGGTACCGGTCGAGGTTCTCCACCATGCGCCGCCCGGTCGCGTACTCGCGGTCGCGCTCCCATGCGGCATCGAACGCGATCTCGGCGAACCCCTCGTCGAAGTCCGCGATCATGTCCGCGAAGCCGCCACGGGGGTAGGCTTCGGCGATCGCATGGATGAGGGTGCCGAGGCTCTGCGCCCGCGAGCTCGCGGTGCGCCCCCCGTGCCGGGTGAGGAACCAGCGCAGGGCGCAGGAGGTGAAGTCCTCCGCGGTGGAGGGGGAGATCCTGGCTTCGTCGTCCGGCCCGAGCAGCGGGGTCGACGTCGTCACCTCCTGCCAGGCCGTCCAGTTCTCCGGGGCGGCCTCCGCCACGCCGTGCGCGGCGAGCGCGTGGAGGAGGTCCGCCCACTCCTCGGTGTCCGCGCCGGAATCCGCCGCTGCCACGAAGCGGCTGCGGGCGCGGGCGGCGGCCTGGCGCGCGCTCACCGGGAGGAGGTCCGATACGGCACTGCCGCCCCCGCCCATGTCCGCACCGGCATCCGGGCCGTCATCGAGAGGAGCGGTGGGAGCGGTGAGCTCCTCCACCGCGGGGTGGGCAGCCACGGTATCGAAGAACGCGCTCGGCGACGTGTCGCCGTCCTCGAGAGCCATGACGACGAGTTCGTCGGCGGCGCGGGTGATCGCGCTGA
Organism: Brevibacterium sp. NPDC049920; assembly: GCF_040656435.1. Classification (NCBI taxonomy): domain Bacteria; kingdom Bacillati; phylum Actinomycetota; class Actinomycetes; order Micrococcales; family Brevibacteriaceae; genus Brevibacterium; species Brevibacterium sp. NPDC049920. Next base: position 103,399 of record NZ_JBFAMF010000007.1, on the reverse strand, counting down.
GGAACAGCCGGCCCTCGTCGACGATCGTCGCACGGCGCCGGCGGGCGTACTCCGCGCCCGGGTCCGGGTCGGGCTCTCCTCCGGTGAGGCCGAGCAGGAGGGCCTCGGTGGCGAACATCGAGCCGCGCACACGGGGGTCGGGCCACTGCCCCTCGTCGACGTCGACGACGACGACCCGGGAGAAGCTCCGGTGGGCCAGTGCCGCCGGTGAGTCGACTGCCACAGCAGCCTGCGTGCGGCGGGCGGCGAGCGAATCCTGCGCGAACTCCTGGTCGGCGACGAGGGCGGCGAAGGACCGCGCCCGCAGCGACTCCCGGTCCGCGAGGTCGTCCCCCAGCTTCTCCGCCAGGGAGATCAGGCGCAGGACCGCGTCGAGGCGGTCGTTGATCGGGTCACCGGGGCTGCTGAGCGCCCGCGCCCGCCACGCCCGGGCGACCCCGGTGGCCTGCCAGAGCCGCCACACCGCGGTGTGCGCGTCTGCGTCGGCGGAATCCGCGGCGGTGTCGAGGACCGTCGCGAGGGTCCGCAGCGTGTCGGGCAGCTGCGCCGGCGGCAGCTCCTGCAGGGCGCGCACGAGCACGGAGCGGTGCGGTGCGGAACGTTCCCCGCCATCGTCCGGAGCGCCACCCGCATGCCGTGACAGGAGGACGGCGGCCTCCCGCTCGAGTCCGCGCAGCGCGACCGGATCGACGCCGAGATACGGACCGGTGAGGAGTTCGCGCACGAGCCCGTCGAGGGCGTCCGGGTCCCCGAGATCGACGGTGAGGGCCCGGAGCAGCGGGGCGGTGGCCGGGTCGGTGCGCAGCGGGAGCTCGACGGCGCCGACCGGGATCCCGAGGTGCCCGAGCTCCTGCCGGAGTGCGGCCGCGGTGCCGGAGGTGCGTCCGATGACGGCGATGTCGGACCAATCCGTCCCGACGTCGTGGAACCACGCGCGCAGCAGTGCGGCCACGGTGCGTGACTGCTCCGCCGCGGAGCGGGAGAGCGCCACCCGCACGCGGGAGCCCCCGTCCGGTGCGTCAGCCGCCGCGCGCGGGACGTGGCCGCGCGCGAGGTCCGTGGAGATCCGCCGCGCGAAGTCCTGGGACACCGCGGCGATCGCCCCGGCGCCGCGCACGTGCCCGGCCGCGGCCTCGAGGACGATCGGCCGATGGCCCGCGGGTCCGGCGATCGCCGGGGCGCCGTGGGCGGTCACCGCGGCGACGACGGAGCCCGAGCCGCCCCGGAAGCCCTGGGTGCCGGTGTCCGGGGAGGCGGCGACGGCGATCCGAGTGCCGAGGTCACGCAGCCCGCTGAGGACCGCGACGGCGGCGTCGGGGAGGTCCTGCGCCGCGTCGACGAGCACATAGCGCGGGACGATCTCACCGGAGAAGCTCCACCGCCGACCGGCGACGGTGCCGGCGTCGCGCTCCTCCCGCAGCACCGCCGCGGCCTCGGCGAGGACGGCGGCGGTGTCGACACCGCCGAACACCGGCACCGCGAGCTGGTCCTCGTAGTCCTGCAGGACCTGGGCGACGGCGGTCCACTCGGGGCGACGGGCCGCCTGTGCCGCGTCGAGCACGTCCGCGGGCGCGAAGCCGCGCTCCATCACCCGGTTGAGCACTTCGCGGAGCTCGTCGCGGAAGCCCGCGGTGCGGCGCACCTCGGCGGTCATGTGGGCGGGCCACGCCGGCGGTGCCGCCCGGCCCTCCTCGTATCCCTCGAGGAGCGCGGCGAGCAGCGCATCCTGGTCCGGCCCGGACACGAACTTCGTGCCGGCGCCGTCACGCACCGCGGCGTGGGCGGACACGATCCCGAAAGCGAGCGAGTGGATGCTCCGGGCGGCCGGGGCCGTGCGCACCCGCTCAGGGTCGAGTGCGATCCGGTCGCGCAGATCCGTGGCGTGGTCCCGGGTGGGGGTCAGCACGAGCGTGTCGTCCGGCCCCGTCCCCGGCAGCGCCGCGAGCCGGGCGTGGACGGCGAGGAGCAGCGCGGTCTTCCCGGTCCCGGGAGCGCCGACGACGCTGACCGCCTGCCCGGCGGCCAGCGCGGCGGCGAGCGCCGCGGGGTCCGCGCCGCTCCCGGCAGCCGCTCCCGGCGCGCTCGGCAATGCGTCCGGCCTTGGCCTTGCATCGGCCGGTGCGTCGGCCTGCGCTTCCGAGGGTGTGCCCGACGGTGATGTTCCCCTGCTCGTTCCCATGCCGCCCATTCCATCACGCGGCACGGACACGGGTGTGATCTCCACGACTTGTACTCTCTGGTCTGGACATTTGCCTTTGGGTCAGCGATTCTGGCGATAAACTGAGAGGATGACGAAATCTCAGAGAATGCCCCAGGCCCAGCGTCGGGACCAGCTGGTCGCAGTGGCCACCGAGGTCTTCTCCCGCTCGGGATACCGCACGGCTTCGATGGATGCCGTCGCGATCGCCGCCGGGGTCTCGAAGCCGGTCCTCTACCAGCACTTCGACTCGAAGCAGTCCCTCTACCTCGCCGTGATCGATGCCGCCAACGCGGTCTTCGATTCCGTGCTCACCGAGGCGCTGCACTCGAGCGATGACAACGAGGAGCGAGTGGCCGCGGCGATCTCGGCCTACTTCTCTTTCGTCACCGATCATCGGTCGGAGTTCCTCATCATCGCCCGCGCCGATTCCTATGAGCCCGGCGCGGTCAAACGTGCGAGCAGCTCGACCGATCGGGCCGCGATGTGGATCGCCGAGCTCATCGAGCGCGAGTCCGCCGCCACGACCGCCGAGGCGAAGCTCCTCGCCGTCGCGATCACGAGCATGGCCGAGGCCGCCGCGCTCCAGCTCGCGGAGACCGCCGAGTTCGAGGCCGACGCCGCCGCCCATCTGATCTCCGGAGTGCTGTGGAACGGCGTGGGCTCGCTGTCCGACTCCGAGGAGGCCGAGGCCGGAGGGGGCTCCGCCGCTCCCGTTCCCGCGGACTAGAGTGGTCCCGGACCCACCCCCGAGCGTGGAGCCGACCGGCTGCGCCGAAATCGACGAAGGAGACCCATGGAGATCAGGATCGGCGTGCAGAACGCCCCCCGCGAACTCGTGCTCGAGAGCACCGCGACGGCCGACGAGGTCAACGAACAGGTGAAGGCGGCTCTGCAGGACGGTGGCATGCTCAGCCTCGCGGACGCCAAGGGTCGGCAGGTCTTCGTGCCCGCCGCCGCCCTCGCCTACGTGGAGACCGGCGAGGAGCAGCAGCGCCGCGTCGGGTTCGGGGTGGGCTGAGACGTCGCCCCGGGCGTGAGCTCCGGTCAGGCGACGAGGTCGAGCGCGGCCATCCTGCGCGAGTGATTCGTCATCACCCGCTGCGCGATCGCCGAGACGGCCTCGTCGTCGACCGCGAGGTCGAAGGCCGTGATGAGGTGCCGGCCGCGCACGAGCGCCTCCCCGACGAGCCGCCGCCCCCACAGCGCCAACCGGGAGGACAGCTCCGGCTGCTCGGCGATGGCGCGGGCCAGCCGGCTGCGGAGGTGATCGGCCTGCCGTGTATCATCGAGTACGGCAGTGGCCACCCGTTCGCTCGTCTCATCGAGATTGACCAGGGCCGCGCGATAGAAATCTCTGTTGATCCCGTCGAAGACGTACCCCTTCATGAGGCTTTCGTACCAATCACGCGGCCGGGTGCGTTCCCGCAGCGCGGTGAACGACGGTTCGACGCCCTCCATGAGTTCCGCGATGTCCCCGCCGAGCGCCTCGACGCGAGCGGCGAGCGCCTCGTAGTGGCTCAGGGCGACGCCCGCGACGGCGATGAGATCGACCCGGTCCCGGATGCTCGGGGCCGCCTGCGCATCGGCGGCGGCGCGTTCGACCGACGTGAGCTCCCCGAACGCGAGGATCGCCAGGGTGGTCGACCGGACGTCGGCGGGCAGGGCGGCAGCAGACATGCGGACAGCCTACCGCGACGCACCATGACAGAACGTGCTCCTGCGGGAGCACCGTGAGGAGCACAGCAATGACAGAGATCGCAGCCGAGACCATCGACGTCGAGGACGTCGAGACTCCCCCGGAGCAGACCTTCGCCGACCTCGGGGTCGCCGAACCGATCGTGGCCGCACTGGCCGAGTCCGGCATCACCACCCCCTTCCCCATCCAGGCGCTCACCCTGCCCGTCGCGCTCACCGGCGCGGACATCATCGGGCAGGCGAAGACCGGCACCGGCAAGACCCTGGGCTTCGGCATCCCGCTGCTCCAGCGCGCCGTCGGCCCCGACGAAGGCGCCACCCAGATCGAAGGCCGCGCCCCGCAGGCCCTCGTCGTCGTCCCCACCCGTGAGCTCGCGCAGCAGGTCGCCGAGGACCTGCGCACCGCCTCGACGAAGCGGAACCTGTCGATCATCACGATCTACGGCGGCAAGGACTTCGACCCCCAGCTCGCCGCGCTCCGCGCCGGCGTCGACGTCGTCGTCGGCACCCCGGGCCGCCTGCTCGACCTCTACGGCCGCCGCGCGCTGCGCCTCGACCGGGTCAACACCGCGGTGTTCGACGAGGCCGACGAGATGCTCGACCTGGGATTCCTGCCCGACGTCGAACGGATCGTCGACGCGCTGCCCGCGCACCGCCAGACGATGCTGTTCTCCGCCACCATGCCCGGTCCGGTGATCTCGCTCGCCCGCCGCTACATGAACCGGCCCACCCACATCCGGGCGCAGGATCCCGACGACCACACGAAGACGGCGAAGAACACCAAGCAGTACGTCTACCGGGCGCACGCGATGGACAAGAGCGAGATGGTCGCCCGCCTGCTCCAGGCCGAGGGCCGGGAGCGCACGATCATCTTCGCGCGCACCAAGCGCACGGCCGACCGGCTGGCCGAGGAGCTCGTCGACCGCGGCTTCAACGCGCGGCCGCTCCACGGCGACCTCAACCAGCAGATGCGCGAGCGCGCCCTCAAGGCGTTCCGCGAGCACAAGGTCGACGTGCTCGTCGCCACCGATGTCGCCGCCCGCGGCATCGACATCGACGACGTCACCCACGTCATCAACTACCAGTGCCCCGACGACGAGAAGACCTACGTCCACCGGATCGGCCGCACCGGTCGCGCCGGCAACACCGGCATCGCGGTGACCTTCGTCGACTGGGACGACATGCCGCGCTGGCGCCTCATCAGCAAGGCGCTCGACCTCGGACTCGACGAGCCGGTGGAGACCTACTCGACCTCCCCGCACTTCTACGAGGACCTCAGGATCCCGGCGGGCACCAAGGGCCGACTGCGTCGCCGCAAGCCCGCCGCCGGCCAGGAGGTCGACGGGGAGACCGGGGCCGAGGTGCCCCGCCGCAGCGGCTCCCGGCGTCGTTCCTCCGAGGGTCGCGGCGATCGCTCGCGCGACGGCGGTCGAGCCGGCGCCGAGCGCTCCGGCGACTCCGCCGGCAGCGGGGACCGTCCGCGCCGCAACCGCCGGCGCACCCGCCGCGGCAAGCCGCAGGGCCGTGCTTCGCGCGCCGAGGGCGGCCGCGAGGGCTGAGCGCCCGCGCCGCTCCCCTGCGGGCGCAGCATCGTCAGCACAGCACCGCGCACCGGGCCGGTGATCCCCACGGATCACCGGCCCTCCGGCATTCAGGCGTCGATGAGCGGCACGCCCGAGGTCACCGCGACGAGCCGCTCGAGCATCTCCGGGTCCGTCGTGTGCTCGGCGAGCCGGTTGGGTTTGCCGGTGCCGTGATAGTCGCTCGAGCCGGTGACGAGCAGGCCGTGCGCCTCGGCGGTCGCCCGCAGCGCCACGCGCGCGCTCGGCGGATTGTCGCGGTGGTCGACCTCGAGCCCGTCGAGACCCGCCTCGACCATCGCGCGCACCCCGGCGTCGGGCACCGTGCGGCCGCGCAGCGACGCCCGCGGGTGGGCGAACACGGCCGCGCCCCCGGCCTCGTGGACCATCCGGATCGCCTCGATCGGGGAGATCGTCGGCAGCGACACGTAGTACTTCGAATGGGAGGACAGCAGCCCGGCGAAGGCCGCCGAGCGGTCCCCGACGATGCCGGCGGTGACGAGCGCATCGGCGATGTGGGGGCGGCCGATCGTCGCCTCGGCACCGGCCTGCTCGAGCACGGATTCCCAGGACAGCGGGAAGTCCTCGGCGAGCCGCTCGACCATCGTGCGGGTCCGGTCGAGGCGCGCCCGGCGGGCGTCGGCGACGGCCGCGGTGAGCTCGGCGGCGGCCGGGTCGTGGAGGTAGCTCAGCAGGTGGACGCTGATCCCGTCGTACCGGCAGGAGACCTCCATCCCGCGCACGAGTGCGATCCCGGCGGCCTGCGCGGCGCGCACCGCCTCGTCCCAGCCGGCGGTGGTGTCGTGGTCGGTGAGGCCGAGCACGGCGACCCCGAGCTCCGCGGCCTCCTCGACGAGCGCGGTCGGGCTCTGAGTGCCGTCGGAGAAGCGCGAATGGGTGTGGAGGTCGATCGCCATGACTCCGATTGTAGGGCTGTCCGCACGGCCCGTCGCTCCGCCCTCCCGCCTCTGACCGGTGATTTCACCCCTGGACCCGAACGTCTCCCCCACCCCTAGACTGGAGACATGACGACCAAGGAATCCGCACCCGCCGCCGCCCCGTCCGACCCGCCGCTCGAGGAGCGCGTCAACACCCGCTCCCGCCGCCCGCAGTCGGCGGCCTTCCGCGACTTCATCGCCTCCGGCTGGGACCGCACGAGCGCCGGCGACCCGACGCCCCTGCCCGCATCCGCCTGGACGCCGGCGCGGCGTGCGGCGGTCTCGGCCCGTTTCCCGGGCGAACGCCTGGTGATCCCGGCCGGCAATCTCAAGGTGCGCTCGAACGACACCGACTACGTCTTCCGCGCCCATTCCGCCTTCATCCACCTCACCGGCCTCGAGACCGACTCCGAGCCCGATTCGGTGCTCGTGTTCGAGCCCACCGACGACGGCCACGAGCAGACCTTCTACTTCCGGCCCCGGGCCGGCGCGGACACCGAGGAGTTCTTCTCCGACGCCCGCTACGGCGAGTACTGGGTGGGTCCGCGCGAGGACCTGCCGACGATGGAGGCGAAGCTCGGCATCGCCTGCCGTGACATCCGCGAGGCGCCCGAGGCGATCGCCAAGGACCTCGGCTCCGTGTCGGTGCGCCTGCTGCGCGGGGCGGACACCGTGGTCGAGGCGCAGATCGAGACCGCCCGCACCCAGGTCGCCGCGGACCTCGAGGTCTCCCGCGCCGGCGACGACGAGCTCGCCCAGCACCTCTCCGAGATGCGTCTCATCAAGGACGAGTACGAGATCGGCGAGCTCCGCCGTGCCGTCGACATCACCCGCGCCGGCTTCGACTCCGTGGTCGCGAGCCTGCCGCGCGCGCTCGCCCACACCCGCGGCGAGCGGGTCATCGAGACGGCCTTCGCGCTCGCCGCGCGCGCCGACGGCAACGGCGTCGGGTACGACACCATCGCCGCGGCAGGCGATCACGCCTGCACCCTCCACTGGATCAAGAACACCGGCGCGGTGGCCCCCGGAGACCTCGTGCTCGTCGATGCCGGGGCGGAGGCCGATTCGCTCTACACCGCCGACGTCACCCGCACCCTGCCGGTGTCGGGCACCTTCACCCCGGTGCAGGCCCGGATCTACGACGCGGTCCTCGAGGCCGCCGATGCCGCGTTCGCCGTCGCCGCCGAACACGTCCACCGGACGGTGCGCTTCGGCGAGGTCCACGACGCCGCGATGCGGGTCATCGCCCACCGGCTCGCGGACTTCGGCCTGCTGCCGGTGAGCCCGGAGGAGGCGCTCGCCCCGACCGGGCAGCAGCACCGCCGGTGGATGGTCCACGGCACCAGCCACCACCTCGGTCTCGACGTCCACGACTGCGCGCAGGCGCGCGCGGAGATGTACCTCGGGGCCGAGCTGCGCGAGGGCATGGTGTTCACCATCGAACCGGGTCTGTACTTCAAGGCCGCGGACATGCTCGTGCCCGAGGAGTTCCGCGGGATCGGCGTGCGGATCGAGGACGACGTCCTCGTCACCGCGGACGGGGTGGAGAACCTGTCCGCAGGGTTCCCCCGCACCCGCGCCGAGGTCGAGGCCTGGGTGCAGGGCGCGCAATGAGCTCCCCCGATCTCCCCCTGGGCACGCTGCGCCGCGGGCGCGGCGTCCTCGAGGTCGCCGGGGTCGCGCTCGGCCACACCGCGCGCACCGGGGAGGGCCGGCTCACCGGGACCACCGTGATCGTGCCCCCGCCCGGCACCCTCGCCGGGGTCGACGTGCGCGGCGGCGGACCGGCGAGCCACGAGACCGACATCCTCTCCCCCGGCACGCTCGGCTACGGCGCCGACGCCGTCGTCCTCACCGGCGGCAGCGCGTTCGGGCTCGTCGCCGCCCACGGGGTGCAGCGCGGGCTTCGTGCCGACGGCCGCGGCTTCCCCGCCCCCGGGCTGCCCGGCGTCACCGTGCCGATCGTGCCGGCCGCCGGGATCTTCGACCTCGGGCGCGGCGGCGAGCCGGCCGCTCCGCCGGTCGAGGAGGACGGCCTGGCCGCCTACGGCGACGCCCGTGCCGAGCAGCCGCACCTGCGCGGCTCCGTGGGCGCCGGCGTCGGCGCCTGGACCGGGCGCGGACTGCTGCGCGGCGGCCTCGGGCAGGCGTCGATCACGACCCCCGCCGGGCACACTGTCGCCGCGCTCGTCGTCGCGAACCCGATGGGAGGCGTCCTCGACCCCGCAGGTCGGCTCCACTGCGCCTCGGTGCTCGCCCGCTACGGCATCGGCGTGCCGCAGGCGCACGGCCTGCGCGCACGGTTCACGGAGTTCCACGGCGGGACCGGGGATCCCGGTGGCGGCGATGGGGGCGGGGATCCCGGTGGCAGCACCGGGAACGGCGGCGGGGAGAACGCCGGCGCCCGCAATACGACGATCGCGTGCATCGTCACCGATGCCCGCCTCGACGCCGCGCAGACGACACGCCTGGCGCAGTCGGCCCACGCCGGCCTGGCGCGGGCGATCCACCCCTCGCACACCTTGTTCGACGGCGACGCGGTGTTCGCGCTCGCCACGGGTGAGCGCGCGCTCGACGATCCGGAGGCCGCCGCGCTCGTCGAGCTCAACATCGCCGCCGCTGACGTCCTGTCGGCCGCGATCGTCGACGCGGTGCTCAGCGCCGAACCGGACACCGTGCCCGGCCGTGTCACCGCCGCCGGCGTGCCCGCTCCCCCGGCGCTCGTCGAGGTCGACCCGACGACCGCGGAGGCCTGGCGCGCACTCCCCTGAGGTCGCCCCCGCGTCGGACTGTGTCCCCTCGTCGAACTGTGCCCCCTCATCGAACTGCGCGTTATCCGAAGGCAGGCGCGCAGTTGCGCGCTCGGAAGTCGGATACCGCGCAGTTCGCGCACCGGTTCAGCGGCGGGAGAGGATCTCGCGGGCCTCGTTCACCCGGGCCGGCGGGCACACGATCTCGTAGGTGCCGGCGATGACCTGCGGCCGGAGCATGACGGAGGCCTTCTTGCGCCCGAGCGCCTTGACGAGGATGCCCCAGAGCATGCCGAAGCCCACGCCGATGACGATGCCGGGCAGCAGGGCCCCGGAGGTCAGCGATTCGTTCCCGCCGAACAGTGCGAGGAGGAGGCCGACGAACAGCCCCATCCAGGCGCCGGTCAGCGCTCCCCGACCGGCGGCCGCGGCCCACGTGAGCATGCCCGTCACCTGTTCCACGATCCGGACGTCGGTGCCGACGATCGACAGGGAGGCCACCGGGAAGCCGTGCTGGGCGAGGAACTGGACCGTTCCGTTCGCCTCGTCATGGGTGCGGTAGGAGCCGAGGACCTCTCCCCCGGGGAGCTGCATCGATGGTTTCGCCATGGGGTCCAGTATGACCGAAGCGACTGGCGTAGTCTTGTGGGGTGAGTGGTTCAGCTGATCGCGTCTTCGTCGCCCGCCTGGCCTCCACCGCGGTCTTCGACCCTCTCGGCGATCAGGTGGGGCGCGTGCGCGATGTCGTCATCGTCTACCGCGCCACCATGCGCCAGCAGCCCAAGGCGATCGGCCTCGTCGTCGAGGTGCCCGGTCGCCGCCGCGTGTTCGTGCCGATGGGCCGGGTCACCGGGATCGCCGCCGGCGCCGTCATCACCACCGGCCTGGTGAACATGCGCCGCTTCGAGCAGCGCCGCTCGGAGACCCTCGTGCTCGGCGAGCTCCTCGACCGGCGCCTGCGGCTGCGCTCCGACGGGACGGCCGTGCAGGTCGAGGACGTCGCGATCGAGCAGCAGCGCAACCGCGAGTGGGAGGTCACCCGCCTGTTCGTGCGCCGCGTCACCGACCGCCAGGGCACCTTCGGCTTCCGCCGCCGCGGCGAGACCCTTCAGGTCGACTGGTCCGAGGTCGACCACCCGATCGACTCCGCCGTCGACCAGGAGGCCACCCAGCTCATCGCGGCGTACCAGGGCACCAAGCCCGCCGACCTCGCCGACGTGCTCCTCGAGCTCACCCCCAAGCGTCGGCTCGAGGTGGCCCGCGAGCTCGACGACGAGCGCCTCGCCGACGTCCTCGAGGAGCTGCCGGAGGAGACGAGCGTCGAGATCGTGTCGATGCTCGGGATGGACCGTGCCGCCGACGTCCTCGAGGCGATGGACCCCGACGACGCCGCCGACCTCCTCGGCGAGCTCACCGACGAGCAGGCCGAGGTGCTGCTCGCCGCGATGGAGCCCGAGGAGGCCAAGGACGTCCGCCACCTGCTGTCCTACGACGAGGACACCGCCGGCGGCCTGATGACCACCGAGCCGGTGATCCTCGCCCCGGAGACCACCGTCGCCGAGGCGCTCGCCCATGTCCGCCGAGAGGACCTCGATCCGGCGCTCGCCGCCGCCGTGTTCGTGTGCCGGCAGCCGCTCGAGCCGCCCACCGGCAAGTACCTGGGCCTCGTCCACATCCAGGCGCTGCTGCGCGAACCGCCGCACGTGGCCGTCGGCACGATCCTCGACGACGAGGTCGAACCGCTCGGGGCCGACGCCCCGCTCGGCGACATCACCCGGATCCTCGCCGCCTACAATCTCGTGTCGATCCCGATCGCGGACGAGAACGACCACCTCGTGGGCGTCGTCACCGTCGACGACGTGCTCGACCAGCTCCTCCCCGAGGACTGGCGGCAGGCGCCCGACGAGGTCCGCGCCGAGGAGATCACCGGAGACCTGGCGAAGGAGGGCAAGCAGTGAGCAAGGGCGACTACGACGCACTCGACGTCCCGCGCATCAAGAAGCGGCGGCTGCCGTCGATCGGGATGTCCCCGGAGTCGTTCGGCAAGGCCTCGGAGTCCTTCGCCCGGTTCATGGGCACACCCCAGTTCCTCATCGGGATGACGGTGTTCTGCTTCGTCTGGCTGGCGTGGAACACGCTCATGCCCGAACCCCTCCAGTTCGACCCGCGGGCGCTGAACTTCACCCTGCTCACCCTCATCCTGTCGCTCCAGGCCTCCTACGCCGCGCCGCTCATCCTGCTCGCGGAGAACCGCAGCGCCGACCGCGACCGGGTGGAGTTCGAGAACGACCGGCAGCGCGCCGAGCGCAACCTCGCCGACACCGAGTACCTCACCCGCGAGGTGGCGAGCCTGCGCATCGCGATGCGCGAGATGGCGACCCGCGACTTCATCCGCTCCGAGCTGCGCAACCTGCTCGAGGAGATGGAGGAGGCGCGGGAGGCCGACCGCCGGGCCGAGCACCGCGAGGACCTCGAGACCGTGAAGAAGGTTGCCGTGAAGAAGGCCGTGAAGAAGGCGCAGGCGACTGCCGAGGCCACCGCGCTCAAGGCGGCCCGCGACGCCGTGCAGACACCCCCCGAGAACAGAGAGGACGCGTAGCACACCGATGCCCGCACCCACCCTGGACCAGCTCCGCAGTGCACTCGAGACCGTGCTCGACCCGGAGATCAAGCGCAACATCGTCGAGCTCGACATGGTCGACGACGTCGTCGTCGACGACTCCGGCCACGTCACCGTCACCGTGCTCCTCACCGTGGCCGGCTGTCCGCTCAAGGACACCATCACCCGCGACACCGAGGCCGCGGTCGGGAAGGTCCCCGGCGTCACCGGGACGACGGTCAAGCTCGGCGTGATGACCCCGGAGCAGCGGCAGGCGATGCGCGAGAAGCTCCAGGGCGCCGGCGCGTCCCGTGAGATCCCGTTCAACGCGCCCGGCTCGCTCACCCGGATCTACGCGATCGCGTCCGGCAAGGGCGGGGTCGGCAAGTCCTCGGTGACGGCGAACCTCGCCGCCGCGATGGCCGCCGACGGTCTGCGCGTCGGAGTCGTCGACGCCGACATCTACGGCTTCTCGATCCCCGGCATGCTCGGGGTCACCGGCAGCCCCACGCGCGTCGACGACATGATCATCCCGCAGGTCGCGCACGACGTGAAGATCATGAGCATCGGCATGTTCGTCCCTCCCAGCCAGCCCGTCGTGTGGCGCGGCCCGATGCTCCACCGCGCGCTCCAGCAGTTCCTCACCGACGTGTTCTGGGGCGATCTCGACGTGCTGCTCCTCGATCTGCCCCCGGGCACCGGCGACATCGCGATCTCGGCGGCCCAGCTGCTGCCCGGCTCCGAGCTGCTCGTCGTCACCACCCCGCAGCAGGCGGCCGCGCAGGTCGCCGAGCGCGCCGGTTCGGTCGCCGTGCAGACCCGCCAGCGGGTGGCCGGCGTGATCGAGAACATGTCGTGGCTCGAGCTCCCCGACGGCACCCGGATGGACGTGTTCGGGTCCGGCGGCGGGGACCAGGTCGCGGAGAACCTCACCCGCACGGTCGGGGCGAAGGTGCCGCTGCTCGGTCGGATCCCGCTCGACACCGAGGTGCGCTCGGGCGCGGACGCCGGGCGCCCCGCCGTGCTCGCCGCCCCCGATGCTCCGGCCTCGGTGGCCCTGCGCTCGATCGCCTCGCAGCTGACCTCGCGCACGCGGGGGCTCGCAGGCCGCTCCCTGGGGCTGTCCCCCGTCTGATCGGGAAGCCGTGGGCCCGAGCCCGCCCCGGGCCTCTCCGGCTCGGGGCGGTTCAGGCGCTCCGGATGGACCGGGCGAACCGAGTGGATCGAGCGCGCTGCGTCAGGCGCTCCGATCAGGTGGCCTCGGGGTCGAAGGGCGCGGCGACGGCGACGTCGCGCAGCGCGGCCTGGGCCTGAAACCGCTCGAGCGGGCCCGCCTGGGTGCTCACCGGGGAGCCCGCACCGGCGACCTGGGCCCCGGCCACGGCCGCCGCGCCTGCCGAGACCTGACGGGCGCGGGAGTCGGCCTCCTCCTCCATGAGCGCTTCGCGCACGATCCGGCGCGGGTCGTACTGGCGCGGATCGAGCTTGCGCCAGTCGACGTCGGAGAAGTCGTCGCCGAGGTCGCGCTGGACGTCGGCCTTGGCCTCGTCGGCCTTCCGCTTGAGCGAGCGCACGAGGTCGCGCAGCTGCTGGGCGTACTCGGGCAGGCGCTTGGGCCCCACGACGAGGAGCACCACGACGACGAGAATGATCATCTCAGTGCCGTTGATGCCGAACATGGGCGCCAGTCTATCAGCGGGCCCGTGGCACAATCCCCCTATGGACGAACGCCGGACGGAGCTGGTGCTGCGCGCCGTCGAGTGCGTGCCCGCCGGCCGGATCGCCCCCTATGGGATGCTCGGTCGGGTGACCGGCACCTCGGCGCGCTTCGTCGGCCGGGTGCTCGCCACCCACGGATCCTTCGTGCCGTGGTGGAGGGTGACGAACGTGCGCGGCGTCCTGCCCGCGCCGATCCGCACCGAGGCCGCACGCCGCTGGGACACCGAGGGCATCCCCCACGCCGACGGCCGCGCCCGGATCGAGGACTGCGCCGCCGACGAGGCGCTGCTGCGGGAGTCCTGGGAGGCCGCGAGTCGCGACCTCCGCACCTCGGAGGAACCGGGATAGACTGGCGAGCGCCGTCCGAGGAGAGGAGGAGACCATGTCACGCGACCGGGCGATCGACGCCCACTACGCTGATCGGTTCAACCCCTCCGATCCGGTGATGGATGCCGCCCGCACGATCTCCGCGGAGTACTCGACCGTCCCGGTGTCGACGACCACCGCCGGGACCCTCACCCTGCTCGCCCGGATGGCACGGCCGGCGACCGCGATCGAGGTCGGCACCGGCACCGGCGTCTCCACCCTCGCCCTGCTCCGCGGCATGCCGAGTTCCGGCATCCTCACGAGCATCGACATCGACGCCGACAAGCAGGCCGTAGCGCGCGACCTCATCGGCGTCGCCCGGATCCGGGCCCACCGGGTGCGGATGATCCACGGGCGCGGCGAGGATGCGCTCGCCCGGCTCGCCGCCGGCGGCTACGACCTCGTGTTCGTCGACTCCGAGCCCCTGACCTACGACCGGCTCGTGCCGCTCGCGATCGAGCGGCTGGCCCCCGGCGGCCTGCTCGTCGTCAACCACGCGCTGCTTGGCGGGGCGGTGGCGAAACCGGCCAACCGCGCCCCGCGCACCCAGGTGGTGCGCACGATGCTCGACCGGATCGTCGAGCGCACCGACGTCGCCCGCCTCATCCTGCCCGTCGACGACGGGCTCCTCGTCCTCACCCGCGTCTGAGCCGGGCCCGGGAACGCCGGAGGAGGGGGTCCGCTCGGGGCTCCCCTCCTCCGTGCACCGGTCTCAGCTCACTGTGCGAGCGCCTCGCCGAGGGTGTTCTGAAGGTTCGTGGCCTCGTCCTTGCTCACTTCGATGACCAGACGTCCGCCGCCTTCGACAGGGAGACGGACGACGTATCCGCGACCCTCCTTGGTCACTTCGAGGGGTCCGTCACCGGTGCGCGGTTTCTGAGCTGCCATGAAGAGTTCTTCCTTCCATTCCCGACTGTGTCACTGTCGATTATCCACCATTTCGCCCCGGCTGAGGAGGATCGGGCGCGAATCGGCGCCTGCCGGGTCACGGCGGCAGGTCGGCCGGCGGGGTGAAGTGCCAGAGGAAGCCGACCCACACGACCTGGAACAGCACGAGGCAGCCGAGCAGCACCGCCCGGTACATCCCTGCCCGGCACCAGGCGAGAGTGAGCGCGATCGGGAACAGCGGGAGGAGGAGGCGCAGGGTCGAGGTCTGCGGATTGAAGAACAGCAGGATGTAGATGCAGTAGGCGAGGCAGAAGTGCTGCAGCGTCCGGCCCATCTGCCGGCCGGCCGGGGAGTAGATGAGGACGAGCATGAGCGCGATCGCGGCGAACAGGAGGAGCGGCCCGAAGGGCCCCACGAGATCGTTCCCCCGGGCGAACCACTGGACGATGATGCGCGTGTGCCCGCCGCTCCAGGCGGCCTCGGTGTCGGTGTAGGCGGTGAGCTCCCCGGTGCGGAGCCAGGCGTGCACCGGGTGGACGAGCGCGGCGGCGCAGGACAGCACGCCGAGCGTCCAGGAGCGCACGACCTCACCGGCCGGGTAGGGGATCGTCCGGCGGCGCAGGAACCGGTCGATGAGGTGGATGAGCATGAAGAACGAGAACGCCACGCCGATCGGCCGCGACAGGTCCATGAGGACGACGACGGGGACCGCCATGAGATAGCGCCGGTCGATGACGAGCAGGAGGGCGAGAGCCTGGAGCAGGAGCGTGAGCGACTCCGCGTAGCCGGTGCTGAAGATCGCCGAGGCGGGGAAGACGAAGAGGACCGCGAGGCCGAACAGCGCCCGGCCGGGCGTGGTGTGCCGGCGGAACAGGTGGAGCACGACGATCGCCGCGACGGCACCGAACACCGTGGACAGGAGCGGGGAGACGACCTGGTAGTCGAGGCCGGTGAGCTGCGCGAAGTCGCGCACCATCCAGGGATGGAGGGGATAGAACGCCCACGCGTTCTCCATCACCGTGCCGTCGGCGCCGCGCGGCAGGACATCGGGGTAGCCCTCGTCGGCGATGCGCTGGTACCAGCCGCCGTCCCAGAAGTTGAGGAAGTCCCCGAGCGAGGTGTCCAACCCGGTGGTCCACGGGGTGCGGTCCTGGGTGCGGACGACCGCGGCGAAGATCCCGACGCTGATGATCCGGGAGGCGAGATAGACCGCGAGCGCCTGCAGCCATACCGGCAGGGCGAGGATCTCCCGAGCCCAGCGCCCGGCACGGGAGGCGTCGAAGACGGTCGGGGCGAAGCGGGGGGCGCGGTCGTACTCGGGCAGCACGGAGACGTCCGGTGCGGGCCGGGTCATGCCTCGGGCGCCGGGAGGCGGCTCTCGAGGACCGCGATCCGGTCCTCCTGCAGGCGGATCCGGTGCGCCATCTCGCTGTACACCGCGTCGACCTCGTCCATCCGGTATCCGCGGATCGCCGGTGAGAAGGCGACGGCCTCGAGATCCCCGGCGGTGAAATCGGAGGCGAGGAGACGACGCGGGCGCTCGTCACCGGCCGCGGGCATGCCCCCGTTGAAGAGGTTGAAGGCGCCTGCGACGGCGACGGCCATGAAGAAGACCGCGGCGCAGACTCCGAGAACGATCCACATTGGCATGCGCCCATGGTCTCATATCGGACTCGCGGGCACCTCGGACCCAGCGGGCGTGCGGCCGTCGCGGCTGCCCGCAGTGCTCACCAGGCGTCGTGGGCGGAGAAGTCCGGACGGTCGGCGCCGCCGGGAGCCGGGCGCCGGCCGGTCCGGTGCTCGGCGGTCAGGCCCGACACCACCTCGGCCGGCTCCTCGGGCCCGGGCTCGGCAGAGACCGGATCGCTCGTGTCGGCACCGGTGATGAACGCGACCGCCTCGGTCGGGGAGTCGGTGAGCGTGAGGAGGTCGATGTCCTCGCGGCTGATCGTGCCGACGCCCACGAGCGTGTCGCGGATCCAGTCGACGAGGCCGCCCCAGAACTCGGTGCCCATGAGCACGATCGGGAATCGGGAGAGCTTGCCGGTCTGCACCATGGTCAGCGCCTCGAACAGCTCGTCGAGCGTGCCGAATCCGCCGGGCAGCACGATGAAGCCCTGCGAGTACTTGAGGAACATCGTCTTGCGGACGAAGAAGTACCGGAAGTTGATGCCGAGGTCGACGTAGGGGTTGAGCCCGGACTCGAAGGGCAGCTCGATGCCGAGACCCACCGAGGAGCCGGCGGCGTCGACGGCACCCCGGTTGCCCGCCTCCATGATCCCGGGCCCGCCGCCGGTGATGACGGCGTAGCCGGCGCGGGCGAGCTCGCCGGACACCTCGCGGGCGAGCCCGTACTCCGGGGTGCCCTCATGGAGGCGGGCGGAGCCGAACACGGACACCGCCGGGCCGATCTCCGCGAGCGAGCCGAAGCCCTCGACGAACTCCGCCTGGATGCGCAGCACCCGCCACGGGTCCTGGTGCACCCAGTCGGCGGTGCCGCCGCCCTCGAGCAGGCGCTGATCGGTGGTGGTGGCCGGCACGTGGGCGCGGCGCAGGCGCAGCGGTCCCTTGCTGTAGATCGGGGAGTCGGGGGTCATCGGGCGGGGGCCTCCGGTGCGCTGCGGGCGGGTTCGAGGAAGCGCAGCAGGTCAGCGCTCGCCGATTCCACCTCTGCGCACGGGACGTGCTCGTCGGCCTTGTGGGCGAACAGCGGGCTGCCGGGGCCGAAATTCACCGCGGGGATGCCGAGCGCGGAGAAGCGTGCGACGTCGGTCCAGCCGAGCTTGGCCTGGGGCTCTCCCCCGATCGCGTCGATGAAGGCCCGGGCGGCGGGCTGGTCGAGACCGGGACGGGCGCCCTCGGCGGAGTCGGTGACGCGGATCGGGTGCGGGGCGAAGAACGCGGCGAGGTGCGCCTCGGCGTCCGCGGCGGACTTGTCCGGGGCGAACCGGTAGTTGACGACGACGGTGCAGGCGTCGGGGATGACATTGCCGGCCACTCCCCCGTGGATCCCGACAGCCGACAGCGATTCGCGGTATTCGAGTCCGTCGACGGTCACGGTGTCCGGGGTGTGCTCGGCGAGACGGGTGAGGATGTCGGCGGCCCGGTGGATCGCATTGACCCCGGTGAAGGCGCGTGCCGAATGGGCCCGCACGCCCTCGGTGGTGACCTCGATGCGGATCGTGCCGTTACAGCCGCCCTCGATGCCGGCGTTGCTCGGCTCCCCGAGGATCGCGAAGTCGCCGGCGAGCCATTCGGGATGGCTGCGGGCCACCCGGCCGAGCCCGTTGAGCTCGGCCTCGACCTCCTCGTGGTCGTAGAAGATCCACGTGACGTCGCGCTCGGGGCTGCGCAGGGCGGCGGCCGTGCACAGCTGCATCGCGACTCCGGCCTTCATATCGCAGGCGCCGCGCCCCCAGATCACCTCGGCCCCGTCGAGCGTGCGACGCTCCGCGGGCACGTTGTCCTCGATCGGGACGGTGTCGAGGTGGCCGGCGATGACGATCCGTTCGCCGCGGCCGAGCCGGGTCGCGGCGACGACCGTGTCGCCGTCGCGGTGGATGTCGAGGTCCGGGCCGGGGCCGGCGGAGATGTGCGCGAGGACGCCGGCGACGGCATCGGCCAGGCGCGCCTCGTCCCCGGACACCGAGGGGATGTCGCAGAGCCGGGCGGTGAGCTCGACCGGGTCGGCCAGCGCCTCGATGAGACGGGCGGCATCGGCGTCGGGGGTGGGATGTGCGCCGGGCGCGGTCTCGGCGGCGGGCGCGGGGTCGTGGGGATCACTGCTCATGGAGCCCAGCCTAGTACCGGCTGCGCGAGGGCGAGCAGTAGGCTGGGACACATGACTCAACGATTCGTATCCTCCGCCGGAGTGTCCACCGCGCACGGCGACACCGTGCTCAGCGTCTGGTACCCCACCCCTGCCCTGTTCGACGACTCCGCGCAGGCCGAGCAGCACGCCGCGTCCGGTGTCGCGACCGCCGGGCTCGACGCCCTCGTCGGCGCCGACGAGCTGCGCGGCACTCGCACCGAGGTCGTGCAGCACACCATCGATCTCGACGCCGCGCCGGCGGACGCCGCCGACGGCTACCTGCGCCTCCACGCACTGTCCCACCGGCTCGTCGCGCCCAACGAGGTCAACCTCGACGGGCTGTTCGGGAAGCTCGCGAACGTCGCGTGGACCTCGCACGGCCCCTGTGCGGTCGAGGACTTCGAGCTCACCCGCGCCAAGCTCACGGCGCGCGGGTACGTCACCGTCCACGGGGTCGACAAGTTCCCGCGGATGACCGATTTCGTCGTGCCCGCCGGAGTGCGGATCGCTGATGCGGACCGCGTCCGACTCGGCGCGCACCTGGCGCCGGGCACCGTCGTCATGCACGAGGGCTTCGTCAACTTCAACGCCGGCACCCTCGGGCAGGCGATGATCGAGGGCCGGATCTCGCAGGGCGTCGTCGTCGGCGACGGCTCGGACATCGGCGGCGGCGCCTCGACCATGGGCACCCTGTCCGGCGGCAACGAGCACCGGATCTCCGTCGGCTCGGGAACGCTGCTCGGCGCGAACTCCGGGATCGGGATCTCGATCGGCGACGACTGCATCGTCGAGGCCGGCCTCTACCTCACCGCCGGCTCGCGGGTGTCGCTCGTCGACGAGGGCGGCCGCGTCGTCAAGGCGCGCGAGCTCGACGGGGCGGACAACGTACTGTACCGCCGCAATTCGACGACCGGGTCGATCGAGGCGCTCGGACGGACCGCGAAGGGCATCGCGCTCAACCCCGACCTCCACTGACCCAGCACCCGTTGCACACCGCCCCTGACATCGCAGAATCCGAAGGTTCCCTTCTCAGGAACCTTCGGATTCTGGGATGTGGAGCGGGGATCAGCGCTCGGCGATCGGCACGTACTTCCGCTCGGGCTCGCCGGTGTAGATCTGGCGCGGGCGGCCGATCTTCGTCTCCGGGTCCTTGATCATCTCGCGCCACTGGGCGATCCAGCCCGGCAGTCGACCGACGGCGAACAGCACGGTGAACATGTTCGTCGGGAAGCCCATCGCCTTGTAGATCAGGCCGGTGTAGAAGTCGACGTTCGGGTACAGGCTGCGCTCGACGAAGTAGTCGTCGGCGAGCGCGATCTCCTCGAGGCTCATCGCGAGGTCGAGCATCTCGTCCGCACCGCTCATCTGGTCGATGATCTCGTGGGCGGTCTTCTTGATGATCGCCGCGCGGGGGTCGTAGTTCTTGTAGACCCGGTGGCCGAAGCCCATGAGCCGGACGCCCTGCTCCTTGTTCTTCACCCGCTCCATGAACTTCTGCGGGCCGTCGTGGGACTCCGAGATCTCCTCGAGCATCTCGAGCACCGCGGAGTTCGCGCCGCCGTGCAGCGGCCCGGCCAGGGCGTTGACACCGGCGGAGATCGACTGGAAGAGGTTCGCCTGCGAGGACCCGACCATCCGCACCGTCGAGGTCGAGCAGTTCTGCTCGTGATCGGCGTGGAGGATGAAGAGCTGGTCCATGGCCTTCGCCATGAGCGGGTCGACCTCGTAGGGCTCGGACGGGAAGCCGAAGTTCACGCGGAGGAAGTTCTCCACGATGTTGAGCGAGTTGTCCGGGTGGACCACCGGCAGGCCGGCGACCTTGCGGTGCGCGAGCGCGGCGATGGTCGGCATCTTGGCAAGCAGGCGGATCGTCGAGAGATCGATCTGCTCGTCGTCGAACACCGAGAGGTTGTCCTGGTAGAACGTCGACATCGCCATGATCGAGGCCGACACCATGGGCATCGGGTGGGCGTCGTAGGGGAACGCCTGGAAGAAGCGGCGGAGGTCCTCGTGGACGATCGTGTGGCGGCGCAGGCGCGCGTCGAAGGAATCGAGCTGCTCCTGCGTGGGGAGCTCGCCGTAGATGAGGAGGTAGGCGACCTCGACGAAGGTCGAGTTCTCCGCGAGGTCCTCGATCGAGTAGCCGCGGTGGCGCAGGATGCCCTCGTCGCCGTCGATGTAGGTCACGGCCGAGGAGGTCGAGGCGGTGTTCGCGAACCCGGGGTCGTAGGTGACCCGGCCGGTGTCCTTGAGCAGCGATCCGATTCGCAGCCCTGCTGTGCCTTCGGTCCCCGTCACCGTGGGGAGGGAGAGATCCGTGCCGTCGACGCGCAGAACTGCATCCTCTGCCATATTCGCTCCTCTGGGGTCACCTCAAGAAGTTCCTGAGTATTCATTCACAGTCACGGTAGAGGTTACCGACTCCCCGGCCTGAGCGAAAATCGCGCCCGCCCTGCGAGCGCTCCCGCGTCCGAGGCGCGGACCGGCGCACGCGGTCCGCTCGGTGGGCACCCGGCCGGTTCCCGCACCCGAGGCGCGCTCAGCCGCACCCGGGGCGCTCAGCCCCCCGCGCGCAGGCGATCGGCGGCCTGTGCGATCCGCTCGTCGCTCGCGGTGAGCGCGATCCGCACGAAGCGGCCCGCGGCGTCCCCGTAGAACGCTCCGGGGCCGGCGAGGATGCCGCGCTCGGCGAGCGCGGCCAGGGTGTCCCAGCAGTCCTCGTCGCGGGTGCACCAGAGGTAGAGTCCGGCCTCGGAGTGCTCGACCCGCAGGCCGAACTCCGTGACCGCCGGGAGCAACGTGTCGCGGCGCGCCCGGTAGGTCTCCTTCTGGGCGCGGACGTGGGCGGTGTCGCCGAGCCCGGCGATCATCGCCGTCTGCACGGGGCCCGGCACGATCATCCCGGCGTGCTTGCGCGAGTTCGTCAGGTCGCCGACGAGCGCGGGGTCGCCGGCGGTGAAGGCCGCGCGGTAGCCGGCGAGGTTCGACTGCTTGGACATCGAGTACACCGCGAGCAGACCGGTGGGATCGCCGCCGGTGACGGCCGGGTGGAGGATCGACGGCGTCGCGTCCTCACCCTGCCAGTTGAGGAGCGCGTAGCACTCGTCGGAGGCGACGACGACCCCGGCGGCCCGCGCGCGCTCGGCGACCGCGGCGAGCACCTCGACGTCGAGCACCGTGCCGGTGGGATTGCCCGGGGTGTTGAGCCAGAGCAGCCCGATGCCCTCGAGCCCGGCGGCACCGGAGGCGATGTCCGCGGCGTCGAGGCGCACGCAGTCGACGCCGGCGAGAGTCGCCCCCATCTCGTAGGTCGGGTAGGCCGCGGACGGGCAGGCGACCGCGAGCCCGCGCTGCCGCAGGCCGAGGAGGGTCGGCAGCCAGGCGACGAGTTCCTTCGAGCCGACCGTCGGCATGACCTGGGTCCGCGGGTCGAGCGCGATCCCGTGCCACTGCTCGTACCAGCCGGCGATGGCGGCGCGCAGCTCGGGCGTGCCGGCGGTCGTCGGGTAGCCGTGGGAGTCCGATCCCGCGGCGAGAGCCTCGCGGATCACCGCGGGCGTCGGGTCGACCGGCGTGCCGATCGACAGATCGCAGATGCCGCTCGGGTGCTCGGCGGCGCGCGCCCGGTAGGGGGCGAGGGTGTCCCAGGGGTAATCGGGCAGGTCGAGTCCGTAGTTCACGCTGGCGCTCCTGGGTTCAGGCTCCGGCTCCGCTCGGTGGTGTGGCCGGCGCGGGTCACTGCTGCGGGGGCAGGGCGGAGATGATCGGGTGGTCCTTGCCGGTGTTGCCGAGCTTCGCGGCACCGCCCGGGGAGCCGATGTCGTCGAAGAACTCGACGTTGGCCTTGTAGTACTCCGCCCACTGCTCCGGCACGTCGTCCTCGTAGTAGATCGCCTCGACCGGGCAGACCGGTTCGCAGGCACCGCAGTCCACGCACTCGTCGGGGTGGATGTAGAGCGAGCGCTCGCCCTCGTAGATGCAGTCGACGGGGCACTCATCGATGCAGGCCTTGTCCTTGAGATCCACGCAGGGCTGGGCGATGACGTACGTCACGGGATTGTCTCCTCATCGAACGGGCATGGTGTGCGCCCTCCCAGGGTACTCCCTTATAGGCTGGACACCGGCCCGGTCCCCCAGTCGAAGAGGTCACACATGCTCACTCCCCGCGCCGGTATGCGCGTGGTCCTGCGGTACGCCGCCGACGGGCAGCCGACCGATGCGCTCGGCACCGTGACGGCCGCGGACGAGGCGAGCGTGACCGTGGACACCCGGCGCGGCGAGGTGACCGTGGCACGCGCCGACATCCTCCTCGTGCACGAGGTGCCGCCGGCCCCGCAGCGCCCGGGCCGGCTCCATGAGATCGTGTCCCCGCTCGACCTGCGCCGGATCTCCGCGCAGGTGTGGCTGCCCGCCGATATCGCGTGGCTCCACACGGACAATCTGCACCACGAGGCCGAGGGCGCCGGCGCCGAGGTGCCGCTCACCCAGACCGGGGTGCTGCTGCGGGCCGCCGGCGGGGTCTCCACGCGCGGCAACTCCGCGCTCCCGCTCGGCCGGACGGGGATCCCCGCGGCTGAGGCCCTCGAGCTCATCATCCGCTGGTACGAGCAGCGCGGACTGCCCCCGCAGCTCCAGATCTACTCCGCCCACGGCACCTCCGAGCTCGCCGAGCCGTGCGCGGAGCTCGGCCCGCTGCTCCGGGCCGCCGGTTTCGCGCCCTCGGGGGCGACGCTGGCGCTCACCGCCGCGACCCGGGAGGTCGCAGGCCCGGTCGGGCGCGCCGCCGATGCGGCGCTGCCCGGCCTCGAGATCGTGGAGAGCGAGGAGGCGCACGCGGTGCACTGGACCGCATGGGGCCACCCGGTCGACTCCCCGACCCATGAGGATTTCGCCCGGCTCGTCACCTCCCCGGAGCAGCACCGGTTCTACTCCGCGCTCGCGCTCCACCCCGACGGCTCCCGCACGCTCGTCGGCACGGTGCGCCTGGCGATCACCCAGAAGTG
The DNA here is from genome assembly GCF_040656435.1 of Brevibacterium sp. NPDC049920. Taxonomy (NCBI): domain Bacteria; kingdom Bacillati; phylum Actinomycetota; class Actinomycetes; order Micrococcales; family Brevibacteriaceae; genus Brevibacterium; species Brevibacterium sp. NPDC049920. The sequence continues at coordinate 79,850 of NZ_JBFAMF010000007.1, read as the reverse complement.
GGCGGTGGTGTCGAACCTCGTCGTCGACCCCGGTGTCCGCCGGCGCGGCGCCGGCCGGGCGCTCGTCGTCGCGGCGGCGGCCGCCGCCGCCGAGCGGGGCGTGCGCTCGCTGCTCGCGGAGGTCGAGGCGGACAACGCCGCCTCGCTCGGGCTGTTCGGTGCGCTCGGCGCCGTCGAGCATCATCGCTACTGGTACGCGCTGCGCTCGTGAGCGATCCGGCTACTCGCAGACGACCCGGTTGACCGGCCGGTAGACGGTGGTGAACTCGTCGCGCTTGACGACCGAGCCGCTGTCGTGGTCCTTGATCGTGCGCGAGATCGTGATCGACCAGCCCTCGCGCGCCGACTGCGGACGGCAGCTCGGACCGGACTCGGTGATCGTCGACGGCGAGATGAAGGCGAAGCGACCCGATGAGGAGGACTCGACGTCGACGGTCTTGACGCCGAACACGCGGGCGTGGACCTCTCCCCCGGCGAGGTACATGTCGAGCACCACCGGGGTCTCCGAATCGTTGGTGAACTTGAGGTCGATCGACTGCCAGTCGAGGGTGGTCTCCCGGCCCTCCGGGTAGCGGGAGATGTAGCGGGAGTGCGCCTGGTGCTCGTCGAGCTGGAACCCGGCGAAGTACGCGGCGTTGAACAGCGTGGTCGACACCTGGGACACGCCGCCGCCGTAGTCCTCCTTCATCTGCCCGCCGGAGATCACACCGGCCGGGCGGTAGCCGTTGGCCGCCGTGCGCTGGCCGATCGCCTCGTTGAGGCTGAACTGCTCGCCGGGCTGCACGACGGTGCCGGACACCTTCTCCGAGGCGACCCGGAGGTTGGTGTCGCGGTTCGGCTCGGAGCTGTAGGAGGTGGAGAACGCGGAGATCTCCTCGCTGACCTCGGCCTTCTCGGCCTCCTCCGTGGTGAACTCCGGCTCGGACTCCTTGAGCGCCACCTCGCCGCTGCGCTCCTCGGACGTCAGTGCGGGCAGCACCGCGTCGGCGAGCTCCTGCTCCTCCACCGAGATGCCGCTCTCGCCGGGGACGACCTCGGGCTTCCCGTCGACGATCCGGAAGCTCGCATCCTTCGCCTCGGCACCGACGTCGGGGTTGTCCTCGAGCACCGCGGTCTGGAGCTTCTCCACGTCGAGGACCGGGCGCAGCGCGCCCTCGTGGGCCTCGAACGACAGGGTGCTCGCAATGACCTCCGGGGACACGACGAGCTCGGAGGGCTCGCCCACGGGCTGCCCCTCCTCGTCTTCCTCGGCGGCGCGCAGGGTGACGTCGCCGCTGATCGCGGGCTCGGCCACCTCGGTGCGCGCGGTCTGCGCCTCCTCGGTGGTGATGTCCGGCGCGGTCTCCTCGGCGGGCACGGCGAGCGCGTCCTCGCTGCGGAGCCACTGCTCGGCGACGGCGGTGCGGATCATGTCCTCCGTCACCACCGTGCCGGCCTCGCCCTCGCTCAGCGCGATCTCCCCGTCGTCGAACGCGAGCTCCGCGTCCACGGGGTCCACGGTGAAGTCCTCGGCGACGGTGCGCGCGACAGGGGTGAAGGCGTCCTCGTCCACGACGAGCGCGGGATCGTAGACGCGGTCGCCGAACAGCTTCTCCACGACCACCCGCGGGTCGAGGGTGAAGTCGGTGATACCGGAGATCGTGGCGGCGGCGTCGAAGCCCAGACCCGCGTCGGCCGGGACGACGGTCGCCTCCATGTCCCCGGCCTGCAGCCGGAACTCCTCCGCGGCCCGCGGACCGAGTTCGCGCTCGAGGGTGGCGACGGCCTCCTCCTCGCTCTGTCCGCTGATGTCGACCCCGCCCACGGAGGCCTCGGAGGGCATCTGCCGGGAGGCGAAGAAGGCCGCGACGACGTACACGACGGCGAGCAGCACGACGATGCCCAGGAGGACGAGAGCGGTGGTGCGGGCGCGGTTCGGCGCTGCGGTGCGGGCGGCCATGGAGGTCTCACTGTCGAGGTGTGCGGGCGGACGGTTCAGCACAATCTACTACAGCAGGGTCACCTGTCCGATCTCTGTTCAGTTTCGGTCAGCTGACGACTGCGGCTCGGGAGCGGACCGCCGGCGGCGCAGCGCGGGCAGGGTGAAGGCGAGGATCGCGGCGATGATCATCGGCGCGAAGATCCAGGTGATGCTTCGCAGCGAGCCGGTGACGAGGAGATCGCTGCCGGGCAGCAGAGCGGGCTGCCCGAACAGGAACCCGATGCCGGAGATCACCGCGGCGGTGAGCACGACGAGCCCGGTGGACCGGTAGAGCGTGGCGATGTGCCACAGCCCGGCGGTGACGAGGACCAGGGCGAGCACGAGCCCCCAGGGGACGACGACGTCCTGCCCGGCGAGGTCGACCGCGGTCGCGTTGAGGTGCTGAGCGGTCCCGAGCGCGCCGATGAGCACGCCGACGATGATCGCATGGATCGCAGCGCCCACACCGACCTTCCGGCGGGTTCCCGCGGCGTCCGCCGAGTCGGAGCCCGCGGTCGTCCCGGCGGCCGCACCGGCACCCGCAGCGCCTGCCGCGGCATCGGAACCTGGGGCGCCCGGCCCGCGCTCGTCGCGCTCGCCCGCCGCTGCCGCCGGGGCGAGCGGGACGCGCACGGTGTCGAGCACGGATTCGTAGGGGCCGTGCGGATCCGGAACGGGTCCGGGGAACGCGGCGGACGTGTAGTACTCGACGTCGCCGATGTGCTGCCCGACCCCGTTCGACAGGGCGAAGAACTCCCCGGCGACGGTGACCTGGGTGGCGTGGGCGGCCATCGCCATGGCCTTGGCCCCGGCGAAGGCGGACACGTCCTCGATGACGCTGATGGGCGCCTCGGCGGCGATCGTCGGGATCGATTCGGCCGGCGCGAAGCCCGTGAGGTCGAAGCCGGGGCGCTGCGGGTCGAAGGCCTGGGCGGCGACCTCGGCGGGGGTGTCGGCGAAGAGGAGCACCGGCGGGGTGTGGGCGGCGGGGACCGCGGCCGCCGCGGCACCCGGCTCCCCCGGTGCGGGCACGATCCCGCGCAGCGCCTCGACGGTGGCGCGGTGGACGTGTCGGTGATCGGGGTGGCCGTAGCCGCCGCCGTCGGAGTACGTGATGACGAGGTGGGGGTCGACGTCGCGGACGACCTCGCGGATGTAGGCGGCGACCTCGCCCACCGGGGTGCGGCAGAGCGCCGCGGCCGGCATCTCGGCGGGCTCCCGGGCGTGGCCGTCAGGACCCCACTCCATGCCGGAGTCCTCGAAGCGGCGGGCGGGCAGACCGCCGCGCGCGCCCCCGGCCTCACCGTCGCCGAGGAACCGGTGGTCGCTCACGCCGAGCGCGGCGACGGCGGCGGCGAGCTCGGTCTCGCGGTGGGCGGCGAGCCCCGGGCGGTCCCCGAACAGCGCGGCGTGCTCCTCCCCGATGACCTCGCCCCCCTCGCCGCGGGTGGCGGTGAGGAGGGTGACGGCCGCGCCGGCGGCGGCCAGCTGCGCCATCGTCCCGCCGGTCAGGATCGACTCGTCGTCCGGGTGGGCGTGGACGAACAGGACGCGCGCCTCGGCCGCGGACAGCGAGCGGGTGGCGGCAGCGGCGGGGCGAACGGTCATGCGTTCTGGCGACGGCGGGCGTTGAAGAGCTTCTGCCGCTCCTTCTGGTCGAGCACGACCTTGCGGATCCGCACGGTGCCCGGGGTGACCTCGACGCACTCGTCGTTGCCGGCGAACTCGAGGCTCTCCTCGAGCGTGAGCTTGCGCGGCGGGGTGAGGTTCTCGAACGAGTCGGCGGTCGCCGAGCGCATGTTCGTGAGCTTCTTCTCCTTGGTGATGTTGACGTCCATGTCATCGCTGCGCGAGTTCTCGCCGACGACCTGGCCCTCGTACACCTCGGAGGTGGGCTCGACGAAGAACGTGCCGCGCTCCTGGAGGTTGATCATCGCGAACGGGGTGACCGCACCGGGGCGGTCGGCGACGAGCGAGCCGTTGGTCCGCAGCTCGATCGCCCCGGCCCACGGGGTGAGGCCGGCGGAGATCGAGTTCGAGATGCCGGTGCCGCGGGTCTCGGTGAGGAAGCGGGTGCGGAAGCCGATGAGACCGCGGGCCGGCACCTTGAACTCCATCCGGACCCAGCCGCTGCCGTGGTTCGACATCGTCTCCATCGTGCCCTTGCGGGCGGCCATGAGCTGGGTGATGGCGCCGAGGTGCTCCTCCGGGACGTCGATCGTCACGTGCTCGAGCGGCTCGTGGACGACCCCGTCGATCTCCTGGGTGACGACCTGCGGCTTGCCGACGGTGAGCTCGAAGCCCTCGCGGCGCATCTGCTCGACGAGGATCGCGAGTGCGAGCTCGCCGCGGCCCTGGACCTCCCAGGCGTCGGGGCGCTCGGTGGGCAGGACGCGCAGGGACACGTTGCCGACGAGCTCGGCGTCGAGGCGGTCCTTGACCATCCGGGCGGTGACCTTCGTGCCCTTCTCGCGGCCGGCGAGCGGCGAGGTGTTGATGCCGATCGTCATCGAGATCGCGGGATCGTCGATGGTGATCGCGGGCATCGGGCGCGGGTCCTCGGGGTCGGTGATCGTGTCGCCGATCATGATCTCCGGGATGCCGGCGATCGCGACGATGTCTCCGGCGGAGGCGGATTCGGCCGGCACCCGGTCGAGGCCCTGGGTCTCGAGCAGCTCGGTGATCTTCGCGGTCTTCTCCGTCCCGTCGCCCTGGATCCACGCGACCTGCTGACCCTTGCGCAGGGTCCCGCCGTAGATCCGCAGGAGCGCCAGGCGGCCGAGGAACGGCGAGGCGTCGAGGTTGGTGACGTGGGCCTGGAGGACCCCGTCGTCGTTGTAGGCCGGTGCCGGGATGTGCTCGAGGATGGTCGCGAACAGCGGCTCGAGGTCCGGGGTGTCGGGCAGCTCGCCGTCGGCGGGCTGGTGCGTCGAGGCGCGCCCGGCCTTGCCGGAGGTGTAGACGACGGGCACCTCGAGGACGGCGTCGAGGTCGATGTCGGGGACCTCGTCGACGAGGTCGCCGGCGAGGCCGAGGAGCAGGTCCTGCGCCTCCTCGAGCACCTCGTCGATGCGGGCGTCGGGCCGGTCGGTCTTGTTGATCGCGAGGATCACCGGCTTCTTCGCGGCGAGCGTCTTGCGCAGCACGAACCGGGTCTGCGGCAGCGGGCCCTCCGAGGCGTCGACGAGGAGCACCACGCCGTCGACCATCGACAGGCCGCGCTCGACCTCGCCGCCGAAGTCGGCGTGGCCGGGGGTGTCGATGACGTTGATGATGATGGTCTCGCCGTCGGCCGAGGGGCCGCTGTAGCTGATCGAGGTGTTCTTCGCGAGGATCGTGATGCCCTTCTCGCGCTCGAGGTCGCCGGAGTCCATCACCCGCTCCAGCACCTCGCCGTGGTCGCCGAAGGCGCCGGCCTGGCGGAGCATGCCGTCGACCAGGGTGGTCTTGCCGTGGTCGACGTGCGCGACGATCGCGACGTTGCGGCGGTCGGCGCGGCGTGAGGTGAGTTCAGTCATCGATTCCCTTTGGAGATGCAGTCAGGTGTCCAACAGTCCAGTATAGGGTCGCCGGACCCGCCTCCGTGACGCGCACGGCGCGGGCCCGCCCCGGCGCCGCAGCCGGGGCGGCCTCACTCCGCAGTCGCCTCGAGCATCGCATCGCGCGTCTCGCGGCGACGGCGCTGCTCCTCGGGATCCGGCACCGGCACCGCGGCGAGCAGCCGGCGGGTGTAGGGGTGGAGCGGAGCGGAGATCACAGCGGGCGACGGTCCGACCTCGACGATGTGGCCGTGGCGCATGACCGCGATCCGCGCCGCCACGCTCTCCACCACCGCGAGGTCGTGGGAGATGAACAGGCAGGCGAAGCCGTACTCGGCCTGGAGGTCGGAGAACAGCCGCAGCACCTTCGCCTGCACCGACACGTCGAGCGCGGAGGTCGGCTCGTCGGCGATGAGGAGCTTGGGCTTGAGCGCGAGCGCCCGGGCGATGCCGATCCGCTGCCGCTGACCGCCGGACAGCTCGTGCGGGTAGCGGTTGCGCATGGAGCGCGGCAGCTCGACGGAGTCGAGGAGCGCCTCGACCCGGTCGCTCAGCGGCCTGCCCTTGAGGTTCTCGTGGAGGAGCAGCGGTTCCCCGATGCTCTCCCCCACCGGCAGGCGCGGGTTGAGGGAGGAGCCGGGGTCCTGGAACACGATCCCGACGTCGCGGCGGTGCTTGCGCAGCTGGGAGTTCTTCAGCCCCGTGATGTCGGTGCCGACGACCTCGATCGAGCCCTCGACGACCGGCAGCAGGCCGAGCGCGGCGCGCCCGATCGTCGTCTTGCCGGAACCGGACTCCCCCACGAGGCCGATGACCTCGCCGGGTCCGATCCCGAGGTCGATCCGGTGGGCGGCGCGGAACGCCTTCTGCCGACCGCTCGCCGGGTACTCGATGGACGCCCCGCGCAGGCGCAGCGCCGGCACCCCCGTGTCGGGGCTCTCCCCACCCGGGTGGACGAGCATGTCGGTGGAGTCGAGGGACACCTCGAGCGGGGCGGTCTCGGCTTCCCGGTCCGCCGCGACCACCGTGTGGTCGGGGTCCTCCGACATCGCCGCGAGGTCGACCCCGCCGAGCGCCCCGCCGCGCACGTTCGCGCCGAGGTGGGGCACGGAGTCGAGGAGCTGGCGAGTGTAGGGGTGCTGGGGATCGCTGAAGATCTCCGCCGAGGTGCCGGCCTCGACGACGCGCCCGTTGCGCAGGACGATGATCCGGTCGGCCATGTCGGCGACGACACCCATGTCGTGGGTGATGAGGATGATCCCGGAGTCGATCCGCTCACGGAGTTCGCGCATGAGCTTGAGGATCTCCGCCTGCACCGTGACGTCGAGCGCGGTCGTCGGCTCGTCGGCGATGAGCAGCGTGGGGTCGCAGGCGAGCGCCTGGGCGATCATGATGCGCTGCCGCTGCCCGCCGGAGAGCTGATGCGGGAAGGAGGAGAAGCGCTTCTCCGGGTCAGGGATCTCGACGAGCCGCATGAGCTCGAGCGCCCGCTCCCTGGCCGCGCTCGGCCCCATGTCGAAGTGCGTGCGCAGCGTCTCGACGATCTGATAGCCCACCGTGTAGACGGGGTTGAGGGCGGTCATCGGCTCCTGGAAGATGATCGAGATGTCGTCGCCGCGGACCTCGCGCATCTGCGCCTGCGGCATCCCGATGAGCTCGCGGCCGCGGAGCTTCGCGGACCCGGAGGCCCGCCCGTTGGCCGGGAGCAGGCCGATGAGCGACATCGACGACTGCGACTTGCCCGAACCGGACTCGCCGACGATCGCGAGGACCTCGCCGGGGCGGACGTCGTAGCTGATGTTCTCCGCGGCGGTGAACCATTCGCCGCCCACCCAGAAGCGGACCCCGAGGTCGCGCACCGAGAGCACGGGCGCATCGGCCGCGACTGCGTCTGTGGTGTCCAACATGTCATTCCTCCGTCGGGCGCTGGCCCGGCTTGGCGGCGTTCGGGTTCGTCAGGGCGTCTCCGCGGAGGCCGCCGGCCGCCGGGGCCTGCGACTCGCGCTTCGCCGCCCGGTCCATCTGGCGCTGACTGGGGATCTTCTTCTGGCGGGGGTCGTTCGCATCGCGCAGGCCGTCGCCGATGAAGTTGATGCACAGCGCGATGACGATGATGAACAGGCCCGGCCACCAGAACAGCCAGGGGCGGGTGGAGAACGCGGTCTGGTACTCGTTGATGAGCGCGCCGAGCGACACCTCGGGCGAGCGGATGCCGAACCCGAGGAAGCTCAGTGCGGTCTCGAGCACGATCGCCTGGCTCATGAGCAGCGTGGTGTTGACGATGACGACGCCGAGCGCGTTGGGGAGCATGTGCTTGAACATGATCCGGAAGTCCGAGGCGCCGGCGACGCGCGCGGAGTCGACGAACTCGCGCTCGCGCAGAGCGAGGAACTCGCCGCGCACCAGACGGGCGAGGCCGGTCCACAGGATGGCGCCGAGCGCCACGCCGAGCATGACGGCGTTCGAGTTCGACACGAGCTTGCCGAGGATCGCGCCGACGACGATCGTCGGCAGGATGATGAAGCCGTCGGTGATCCGCATGAGGGCGGCGTCGAGCCAGCCGCGGTAGAACCCGGCGAGGGAGCCGACGACGGTGCCGATGACCATGGAGATCGCGCCGATGATGAGCATGACCATGATCGAGATCTGGGTGCCCTTCATCACGCGCGCGAAGTTGTCTCGGCCGATGTCGTCCTGCCCGAACGGGTGCGGTCCAAGGTCGAACGGATCGGCGAGCGACCACGTGGGTGCGCCGGAGGGGTTGATCACCGGGTTCGACGCCTGATGGCCGTGGATCCACCAGCCGGGGATCGGACCGACCCCCTGCGAGGTGAAGGCGAGCAGCGCGACGAACCCGAGCACGGTGAACCCGACGATCGCACCGGTGTGGCGGATGAACTTGCGCCACACGATGGCCGACTGGGACAGGCCCTCGGTCTCCTTGAGCTCGATCGAGGTGGTCTCCCCGTCGCCGTGGGCGTCGGGGTGGTCGTGGGTATTCAGTGGTGTGCTCATGCTTGCACCCGGATTCGCGGATCGAGGACGGCGTACAGGAAGTCGGCGACGAGGTTGGCGACCATCGCGAGGATGCCGGTGATGAGGATGTAGGCCATGACGGGTTCGAGCTCGTTGCGGTTCATCGCGTCGATGAACATCTTGCCCATCCCGTTCCAGCCGAAGATCGTCTCGGTGATGACGGCGCCGCCGATGAGGGTGATGATGTCGACCGGGATGATCGAGGCGAGCGGCAGCAGCGCGTTGCGCAGCGCGTGCCGCATGATCACCGTGCGCTCGCCGAGCCCCTTGGCCCGGGCGGTGCGGATGTAGTCCTGGTTCATCACCTCGAGCATCGACCCGCGGGTGTAACGGGTGTAGGTGGCGAAGGAGATGAGGATGAGCGCGATCGACGGCAGCAGCAGGTGGGTGAAGGTGTCGAGGTTGAGGAACCAGAAGCTCCCCTCGATGTTCGGCGTCGAGGCGCCGATCGTGGCGACCGGCCGGCCGTTGATCGCCGGGTGCCGGTTGTAGGCGCCCCACTCCTGGAAGATCCGGTCGAAGAACACGACGACGGAGATGATCACGGCGATGATCGCGCCGGTGCGCGCCGAGGCCCACTTGTCCGGGCCGCCGAACGCCAGCCCCACGCCGAGGCCGACGAGCACGGTGACCACCGCGAGGCCGAGGATGAGGAGCCAGTTCATCGGCACATAGAAGAAGAGCCACTGGAGCGGGATGTAGAGCGCGATGCCGAGCACGGCGATGGTGAGGCCGGTGTACAGCGAGCGGCGGTTCTTCAGGCCGGTCGAGAGGAACACGACGACGATCGCCGCGGCGAGGCCGGTGACCCCGACGCCGACGATCCCGACGCTCGGGCTCTGGAACCAGCCGGTGGCGAGGATGTAGTAGATCGTCGCGAAGGTCGCGGCGGCGGCGATGAGGAAGGTGATGAGCCGCCGCTTCGCGGATCCGCCGAGCGCGGCCATCCAGAACAGGCCGGCGAACACGGTGAGGACGATGATCGGCGTCCACCCGACAACCGGATCACCGAGGAAGTTGTTGAACCGGATGGCGCCGTACTGCTTGAGCAGCACGGCGACCCAGAACACCGGCAGCGAGTAGAGGAGGAAGGAGACGAAGGTGATGAAGTAGTCGAAGCCGGTGTACTGCCGGATCGCGGAGATCATGCCGACGCCGATGCCGAGCACGATCGACACGACGGTCGCGGCGGTGACGAGCTTGATCGTGTTGCCGATCGCGCCCGGGAGCATCGAGGTGACCTCCTGGCCGCTCTGCCACGCGGTTCCGAGGTCGCAGGAGCCGATGAGGCACCCGCCGACGCCGCCGAGCCACAGGAAGTAGCGCACGATGACGGGGGTGTCGAGGTTGAGGAGCCGGGTGCGGCTCTCGTAGAGCGCGGCGATGTTCGGCGAGGTCGAGGTCCGCAGGTCGTAGTAGTAGTCCATCGCCGCGTCGAGCAGCAGATAGATGACGAACGACACGACGAGCAGGACGAGGGCCGAGGAGAGGAATCGGCGGAGCAGGAATGTGAGCATAGGGCTTCCGGCGGGCTCTGGGCCGGTGAACCTCACCGGTGGCGCCACTCCGAAACGGAGCGGCGCCACCGGGTCCGATCACGCGGCGGGCGGAGGGTTCCGCGGGGCCTCACGGCCCGCGGACCGGGCGTGATCAGGAGACCTGCCACTCCCAGTAGTTCCAGAACATCGTCGGGGACACCGTGGTGGAGCTGGCGCCCTGGACGCGGTCGCGGTAGATGAGGAGCTCGGGGTGCTGGAAGATCGGCACACCGAAGCCGTCCTCGAGCAGGGTCTTCTCGATCTCCGCGACCTTCTCCCCCTGCGCGGCCTCGTCGGTCTCGCTGAGGAGCTCGTCGAGCATCCCGTCGAGCTCATCGTTGCTGTAGCCGCCGTAGTTGTTCTGGGCACCGCTGCGCCAGTTGGGATCGGCATCGGAGACGCCGGTACCCTCGGACTGCCAGCCGAACAGCGAGGCGTCATAGGTGCCGTCACCGAGGCGGGTGCCCCAATTGTCGTCGCCGTCCTCGATCACCGTGAAGCCGGCCTCCTCAGCCGATTCCTTGATGAGCTGGAACTGCTGGGCGCGGCGCTGGTTGGACGCACCGTAGAGGAAGCGCACCTCGGGCGCCTCGACGCCGGCCTCCTCGAGGAGCGCCTTGGCGCCCTCGACGTCCGCGGCCGCCGGGTACATGTCGCTGCCATTGCCCTCCACGACAGTGTCGTACATCGGGGAACCGGGCACCTGGTAGAGGGAGCTGCGGACGACGGCTTCCTCGTTGAGCGGCTTGATGATCGTCTCGACAATCTGCTCGCGCGGGATCGTCATGAGGAACGCCTGCCGGACCTTCTTGGCCTTCTCCTCGTCGCCGTCGTAGGTCGCCGGGTCGAAGGGGCCGTTGTTATTGAATGTGAGATCGACGTGCTCGTAGGTCGCGCCGTCGCCGGTGTCGACGGTGACGCCCTCGATGCCCTCGGCGGCCTGGAGGACGTCCGCGGTGGCCTGCGGCTGGGTGATGTCGACCTCGCCGTTCTCGATCGCCTGGACCATCGCCATCGGGTCCTCGTTGTACCGGAAGGTGACGGTCTGCACCTGCGGCTCGATAGGGCCGGAGTAGTTCTCGTCGACCTCGAGGGTGAGGTACTGGCCCTCCTCGAAGGCGGTCATCTTGTAGGGACCGTTGTGGACGAGGAGATCGGGGTCATCGGGCAACGACGTGAAGTCGAACGCGGTGTTCCACGTGTTCGAGATCTTCGACAGCGCCTCGGCGTCCTCGTTCTCGATCGCATCGAGGATCCCCTGCTTCGCCTCCGCTGCGTCCTCGGTGCCGAGCGCCTTCTTGGCAACGATGTGCGCGGGCACTCCGACCCCGTCCGCACCGAGCCCAAGGGTCGTTCGCCAGTCCGCGAAGGGCTTCGAATAGGTGACGGTGACTTCCTTGCCGTCCTCGGAGACCTCCGGGAACTCCTCGATGAGCTTCGGGCCGATGCTCGAGGAGTCGAAGTAGACGGTGCCCTCAGGGTTCTCGTTGACGTTGCCCTCGTCGTCGTTGTTCGACTCGACGGTGTTGAAGTTCGAGGATGACGCCGCCCACTGGAGCACGAGGTCAGCGGCATCGACCGGGGTGCCGTCGGACCACTGCGCGGAATCTGCGAACGTGTACTTGACCTTGAGCGGATCCTCGGAGACCTGCTCGACGGAGCCCAGCTGGCCGTCCTGGATCTCGAGAGCGTCGTCGTAGTATCCAAAGTTGTCGTTCATCATGTACGTGACGATCGAGTTGGCCACCGCGTTGCCGTTGGCGGTCAGGGTGTTCATCGAGCGGAAGGGCTCGTTCCAGCCGACGTTGATGACGGAGTCGCCGCCTTCACCGCCGCCTCCTCCGCCGTCGCCGCCGCCGTCGCCGCCGCTGCCGGGCGGAGTGCATGCGCTGAGCACCAGTGCGGCGGCCGCCAGGCCTGCTCCGCTTGCGAGAAGTCGTCTCTTCACCGTGTTCGCTCCCTCGAGGGTTCGTGGACCTGCGGTCCGACCGGGTGTCGTGCGACCACGAGTTCACCGAACGGTCAACTACAGTGGTTCGAGCACAACACGAATTGATGAGGACACTAATGCGCGCCGTGTGATCCGCGTCTCATATGCCGAAATAAATCGGCTATCGTTATCAATTCGAGACACCGCCAGAGTCGAGCCGGAGCCATGACCGCGCACACCCCACCCCCTCCCGCACCGCAGTCCTCGGTGCTCCGCACCGGCGGCTCGCGCCTCATCGTCGCCACGGTGGGCCTGACCTGCGCGATCGCCCTCGTCACCGTCATGCTCCAGGCGCCTCCCGGGCGCGCGGCAGGGCTGGCGGGAATCGCCGTCGCCCCGGCCGTCCTCGCCTGGGTCCTCTACGGCCACCCCCACCTGCGGATCGCCCCCGACGGCCTGTGGATCGCCAATCCGCTGCGCACCCACGATGTGCCGTGGTCGGCGATCACCGGGCTCGACGAGCGCCTGGGACTCAGCGTCGAACGGACGGACGGCGGCCCGATCGCCGCCTGGGCGCTGCCCGCGGCCGGACGCGGGATCGTCCGTACGACGGGCACCCGGGCGCGCATCGCCGCCCGCACCTCACCGCAGATCGCCGCCGTGCACGCGGCGCGCGCCGCCTCGGCCGCGGCGCCGGCGGACCGGGCCGGCGCGGTCGTCGAATCCCGCTGGAACGTTCCCAACCTCGTCCTCCTCGGCCTCGCCGCGAGCTGGTTCGCGATCGGCCTCGCCACGCTCTGAACCCTCCGGAGATCACAAGGGATCTTGCTGCTCCGACTCTCGACAGCGGGCGGCCGCGAGCGGTAGGTTCGATGCATCCGGCGGTGCTCGCCGCACCGCCGCCCAACCGAGGGGATCCCATGCGAGTCGCAGTCGTCGGCGCCACCGGAAACGTCGGAACCGCAGTGCTCACAGCACTGCACGAGCGCCCGGAGGTGACAGATGTCCTCGGCATCGCGCGCCGCCTGCCGGACGAGTCCCGTCCTCCCTACAGCGGGTGCGCGTGGACCTCGATCGACATCGGGGCCGCGACCGACCCCGACACCGCCGTCGCACAGCTGACCCGCGCGTTCGCCGGGGTCGACGCGGTCGTCCATCTCGCCTGGCTCATCCAGCCGAACTCGGACCGCGCCCTGCTGCGCCGGGTCAACGTCGCGGGCACCGCCCACGTCGCCCGCGCCGTCGCCGCCGCAGGCGTGCCCCACCTCGTCGTGGCCTCGTCGGTGGGCGCGTACTCGCCGGCCCAGGACGACCGAGCGCACGACGAGACCTGGCCGCACGGCGGCATTCCGAGCTCGCACTACAGCGTCGACAAGGCGGCCCAGGAACGGCTGCTCGACGAGTTCGCCGCCGACCACCCCGAGATCCTCCTCACCCGTCTGCGGCCCGCCCTGACCTTCCAGGCCGCGGCCGCCTCGGAGATCCAGCGGTACTTCCTCGGGGACCTGGCACCGGTGCAGGCCCTGCGCGCCGGGCGCCTGCCGGCCCTGCCGGTGCCAAAGGGGCTGCGCGTCCAGGCGGTGCACTCCGCCGACGTCGGCCGTGCCTATGCGGCGGCCGTGGCCACGCGCGCTCCCGGTGCGTTCAACATCTGCACCGATGACGTGCTCGGCGCTCAGGAGCTCGCCGACCTCGTCGATCACGGACGCTTCGTCGAGCTGCCGGTGGGGGCGGTGCGCGCCGCCCTTGCCGCCGCCCATCGGACCGGAGCCGTGCCGGCGGATCCGGGGTGGCTCGACATGGGGATGCAGGTCCCGGTGATGGACGGCTCCCGCGCCCGCAGAGAGTTCGCCTGGGAGCCGCAGCACACCGCTGCGGAGACGCTCCGCGAGCTGCTGGCCGCCCTGTCCGAGGGACAGGGCGGCGACTCCGTGCCGCTCCGGCCAAGCGACGAGCGCCGACTGCGGACTGCCGTGGGCGGCCCGGATCGGGATCGTGACGAGGGAACGCCGGCGATCGCCGCGGTCGTCGACCGGGACCTCCTGGGCCTGTACCTCTCCGATCACCTCACCGGCGCGACCGCGGGCGTGGAGCGGATCGAGCGGATGGCCGAGGCCTACGCGGACTCGCCGGTGTTCGCCCGCCTGTCCTCCCTCGCCGAGGAGATCCGCGGCGAGCGCGAGCTCCTCCGCCGGATCATCCGGCGACTCGGGCTCAAACAGCTTCCGCACCGTCAGGCGCTGTCGTGGGCCGGGGAGAGAGCCGCGCGCCTCAAGACCAACGGCACCCTATTCTCCCGATCCCCCATGACCCTCGTGCTCGAGGCCGAGCTCATGCGCAGCGCGGTGGTCGGCAAGCGCGGCGGCTGGCAGACGCTGGAGACCAACGCCGACCTGCTCGGTCTCGATCCGCACGTCTTCGCCGAGCTCTCGGAGAAGGTCGACGGGCAGCTCACCGTGCTCGATGCCGTCCACGCCTACGCCCGCGAGCGGGCCTTCCGGACCGGTCGCGACAGCTTCACCGCGGCCGCGACCGGTCACGGGACCGATCCCGCCGACAGCACCGACCCGGACGGGCTCGCGTGACGGCACCGGAGGAGCTCGAGAGCACCGCGGCCGCCATCGCCGTGGAGGTCGCCGAGCTCGCGCGCACCCACGATTTCACCGTCGCCGCCGCCGAATCGCTCACGGGCGGGAAGATCGCCGTGCAGTTCTCTGCCGCGCCGGATTCCTCCGCGTGGTTCGCCGGTGCGGTGGTGAGCTATCAGTCCGCCGTCAAGCACCGCGCGCTCGGGGTCCCGGAGGGGCCGGTGATCAGTGAGGATGCAGCGATCGCAATGGCGTCGGGTGCCGCTCGGCTGCTCGGGGCCGATGCCGTCGTCGCGGTGACCGGGTCCGGCGGGCCCGGGGAGCAGGAGGGCAACCCGCCCGGCACCGCCTGGCTGGCGGCTGCTGTCCGCGGGCAGGTGCGCACTGCGCTCCATCATTTCGAGGGCGACCCGGTCGAGGTCCTCGCCCGGACCCAGGTCGCCGCCCTCCGGCTGCTCCACCGCACCATGCACGACACGCTCCACGACATCGATGCGAGAGGAGACCAGCGATGAGAGCAGTGACCTGGCAGGGCAAGCGGACGATGAGCGTCGAGACCGTCCCGGACCCCGTCCTGCACAGCCCCGACGACGCGATCATCGAGGTGACATCGACCGCGATCTGCGGTTCGGACCTCCATCTCTACGAGGTGCTCGGCCCATTCATGGATCCCGGTGACATCGTCGGACACGAACCCATGGGGATCGTGGTCGAGGCCGGGAGGGACACCCGACTGGCGGTCGGTGATCGCGTGGTCGTGCCCTTCACGATCTCCTGCGGCCGGTGCTGGATGTGCAGCCGCGGTCTGTTCTCCCAGTGCGAGACCACGCAGGTGACCGAGCACGGCTCCGGAGCCGCCCTGTTCGGCTACTCGCGTCTCTACGGGTCGGTGCCCGGCGGCCAGGCCGAGTTCCTGCGCGTCCCGCACGCGGACTTCGGACCGATTCGGGTCGGCACGGAGCTGCCCGACCATCGCTACCTCTTCCTCAGCGACATCCTCCCCACGGCGTGGCAGGGGGTGAGGTACGCCGGTGTCGGGGCCGGGGACACCCTCGCCGTGCTCGGCCTCGGTCCGGTCGGCCAGTTCGCGGCGCGGATCGGCGTGCACCGGGGGGCCCGCGTGTTCGGCATCGACCCGGTGCCCGAACGGCGGGAGATGGCCGCGCGCCACGGGGTCGAGGTGTTCGACCCCGGGTCCGACACGATCGCGGCGATCCGGGAGGTGTGCGGCGGCCGCGGCCCCGACGCCGTCGTCGATGCCGTCGGCATGGAGGCGCATGGGTCCCCTCTCGGCGGCGCTGCGCACGCAGCCGTCGGCCTGCTGCCCGATGCCCTGGGCCGGCGTCTCATGGAGACCGGCGGCGTCGACCGGCTGGCCGCGCTCCATGCGGCGATCGATCTCGTGCGCCGCGGTGGGACGGTGTCGCTCAGCGGCGTCTACGGCGGTCAGGCGAGCCCGATGCCGATGCTCACGCTGTTCGACAAGCAGATCCAGCTGCGGATGGGCCAGTGCAACGTCAAGCGCTGGATCGACGATCTGCTGCCGCTCGTCGAGGACCCTGCCGACCCGCTCGGGATCGATGACCTCGTCACCCACCGGGTGCCGCTCGGGGCCGCACCCCAGGCGTACGCGATGTTCCAGCAGAAGTCCGACGGGTGCATCAAAGTCGTCCTCGATCCCCGGAAGGAACACCATGTCCAGCCCTGACACCGAGCGTGCGCACCGCTGACGGGGCCATCTCAGAAATCACAAGGGAACTTGTCACATGAACCATTGTTGGCCGCGGTCTGCGCGAGTAGGATGGGAGCCGTGATCCCACCCGGTCGTCCGGACCGGGTCCAGGTGCGGCCGTCCCGCTCGTCGGCCGCGGAGAGGACGAGTGCGATATGAGCACGAACGACCCCTGCAGCACCCCCGATCCGATGAACACCGAGCACACGGAGCAGAACCCGAACCTCGACCCCGACCCACGCGGGGATGCCGACCTCGAACCCGGGGGCGGCGTCCGGCCCGGCGACACTCCGCCGGAGTCGCAGTCGGCGACCTCGACACCGCCTCACCAGCCCGAGGCCTCGTCGTCGGGCTCGAAGGGTCCCGTGATCGCGATCGTCCTCGTGGTCGCCGCACTGGTGTTCCTGTTCATCGCCTATGCCGTCGGCATCTTCGGTTCCTGAGGAGGCTCCCATGACCGACACCCAGCACACCGACCAGCTCACCTTCCAGAACCCCGTCACCCGCTTCCCGGAGATCTCACCGCCGCAGCAGGATCAGCCCGAGCCGGGCCTCGACCAGCAGCTCGCTCCGCAGACCGACCGCGGACAGCACTCGTACCGCGGGACCGGCCGCCTCGAGGGCAGGCGGGCCCTCATCACCGGCGCCGACTCCGGCATCGGCGCCGCCGTCGCGATCGCCTTCGCCCGCGAAGGCGCCGACGTCGCACTGTCGTACCTCCCGGCGGAGGAGGCCGACGCCCAGGAGATCAAGGGGTTCATCGAGGACTCCGGGCGCCGCGCGTTCCTCTTCCCCGGGGACATCTCCGACCCCGCCTTCTGCACCACGCTCGTCGAGCAGGCGGTCGAGGCGCTCGGCGGCCTCGATGCGCTCGTCAACAACGCGGGTCGGCAGATCGCCGTCGAGGAGTTCGCCGAACTCCCCGACGAGCAGTGGACGCAGACCTTCGCGACGAACATCCACGCGATCTTCCGGATCTCCCAGGCGGCGGTGGAGCACATGCCGCCGGGGTCGACGATCGTGAATTCGACCTCGGTCCAGGCCTACGAGCCCTCGGCCCATCTGCTCGACTACGCCTCGACCAAGGCGGCGATCAACAACTTCACCAAGGGTCTGGCCCAGTCGCTCGCCCCGCAGGGCATCCGCGTCAACGCGGTGGCCCCCGGGCCGATCTGGACCCCGCTCCAGGTGTCGGACGGGCAGCCGAAGGAGGCGCTGCCGGAGTTCGGGAAGAGCACACCGCTCGGCCGTGCCGGCCAGCCCACCGAGCTCGCACCCGCCTATGTGTTCCTCAGCTCACCGGAGTCGAGCTATGTGCTCGGTGAGACGCTCAACGTCAACGGGGGCATGCCGACTCCCTGAGGTCCCCGGCACACCGCGTCCCGGCGCACCCCTGGTCGACCCGCTGCGGCCGCGGTCGGCGCGGATGAGACGAGAATGAGACACCCCGCATTTCGTCTCATTCTCGTCTCATCGCAAATGCATAGCCTTACGGTTATGAATGGACAGCGACGTCGATCCTCGCTGGCAGGTTCCGGGACCAGGCATACGACCCGGCGCCCTGCCTCCGGCCCGGTCGGCCCACGCGGGGCGCGTCGGCTCGGCCGGTGGGCGCCGTGGTGGTGGACGGCGCTCGCCCTCGCCCTCGTCTGCGTCGCCCTGCGGCAGCGCCGCGCCTGGACGCACCTCGTGCTCGCCGCGACCTCGTCTGAATCATCATCGACGACTCCTTCGAGCTCCACGAGAACTGGGGCGGAGCGCTGTCCGACCGGTTCGCCATCCCCCACATGCTCGGCGTCCGCGGTCACGACATCGGCGAGCTCATGGCCTGGGGTCTCATGGGGCTGCCCGTGCTCATCGCGCTGGTCTTCGCGTGGTGGTTCTCCTCCGTGCACGCCCGCCGTCAGGCCTGGGTGGTCATCGCCGGGATCGCACTCATCGCAGTGTTCGCCGCCGGAGTCGACATGCTCACCCAGGCGTCCTACTGGTGGGGGTGGACCGTCCGACAGCGGTACCTCCTCGACCTCGCCGAATCCGCGGGGGAGCTCGCTTCGATCAGTGTGATCATGCTCTCCTGCCTGTGGTTCGTGTTCATTCAGGGCCGCCCCCGCTACGGCCGGCACTCGGTCCACCACCGCCCGCCGGGAGATCCGGCCCCCCGATCCATCGACACGCCCCCACCGGCCCGCACCTCGGGCCCGGACGACCGATAGGCTGGTCCGTCATGCAGATCTCAAATGTTCGAACAACTGTCCGCGACCTGCTCGGTCGGCGGGCGGTCTGGTGGTGGGCAGCGATCATCGCTTCGGTGATCGTCCTCGCTGTGCTCATCGGGTTCGACATGCTCCACCGGCTCAACACGACGCGCGGGGCCTTTCCGGCGTTCGCCGACCCGCTGTTCAACGCCGACCGCGACCGCGGATTCGCCGAGACGCTCGGCTATCTCCAGCTCGTCGTGGCCGCCGGTGCGCTGATCTACACCGCGCTCCACCTGCCGCGGGCCCGGATCCATTACGCGATCGCCGCGGCCTTCCTCGTCGTCATCGCCGACGACAGCCTCGAGCTCCACGAGAACTGGGGCGGCGCGCTCGCCGAACGCTTCGGGTTCGAATCGGGGCTCGGGCTGCGCGGTCAGGATTTCGGCGAGCTCCTGGCCTGGGGCCTCATGGGGATCCCGGTGGTGCTGGCGCTCGGCATCTCGTGGATCCTCTCCGGCGCCCGGGCACGCCGCCAGGCGTGGGTGATCGTCGCCGGGCTCGCGGCCCTCGTGCTCTTCGCCGCCATCCTCGACATGCTCCACCCGGCCTCCGGCCTGTGGGGCTGGCCGGAACGGCTGCGCTACGGGGTCACCCTGCTCGAGGTCGTCGGGGAGATCGGCTCGATGATCTTCATCATGGCCGCCTCGCTCTTCTTCGCACTGCGCCAACGCGTGGAGAAGGCCGAGCGGCGAGCGGACCGCCCCGCTGCCGGCTGAGAAGCGTCACCGCGCAGGCCCGGCGGGGCGGATCCTCACCACCCGCGCTTGCGCCACTGCGGGACTTGCGGGCGCTCCGCGCCGAGGGTCGTCGTGTCCCCGTGCCCGGGCAGCACCCGGACCTCGTCGTCGAAGCGGTCGAAGATCCGCTCCTCGAGGTCGGTGATGAGCGACTCGAAGTCCTCAGCGCTCCACGTCTTCCCCGGCCCGCCCGGGAACAGGCTGTCGCCGGAGAAGATCACGGTCGTGCCGCCGGAGTCCCGGAGCACGTACGCGATGGAGCCCGGCGTGTGGCCGCGCAGCTCGACGGCCTCGAGCCGAAACCCGGCGAACTCGAGCGTGTCCCCGTGGGCGATCCGCTCGTCGATCCGGGCGCCGGACTCCTCCTCGATCGCGTCCGCGTCGTTCTCCCCGGCCAGCGTCCGCGCGTCGTGCTCCGCGGCGGTCTCGCGCAGCGCCCGCACGTGGTCCCAGTGGCGGTGGGTGGTGAGCACCGTGGTGACGCGGGTGCCGTGCGCGGAGTCCTCGGCCCCTGCGGCGAACAGCTCCCGGATCGCGGGGACGTCGTCGGCGGCATCGATGATCACCTGCTCACCGCTCGTGCGCGCGGTGAGCAGGTAGACGTTGTTCTCCATGTCGGAGACGGACGTCGCGCGGATGACGACGTCGCTGAGTGCGAGCGGTTCCATGGTTCTCCTCCTGTGGTCGTATCGGGTTCTGCGGGTGGCCCCGGTGCTGCCGGGCACCGTGTGATCGTGCCCCGGGTTCGGTCCGGGCTCCTCACCACTTCCCGCGGGTGTACTGCGGCGGGTACGGGGCCTCGCGCCAGCCGACCCCGAGCGCATGGGCGGCGCGCTGCGGCCAGCTCGGCTCCCGCAGCGCGGCCCGGGCGAGCAGCACGACGTCGGCGTCGCCGGTGACGAGCACCCCCTCGGCCTGGGCGGGCTCGGTGATGAGTCCGACGGCGCCGGTGGTGACCCCGGCCGCGGCGATCTCCCCGGCGAGCGGGACCTGGTAGGACGGGCCGAGCGGGATGTCGGCGAGCACGTTGCCGCCGCTCGACACATCGACGAGGTCGACGCCGGCGGTCTGGAGCCGCACGGCGATCTCGGTCGCCTCCGCGACGTCGAAGCCGCCCTCGGTCCATTCCGAGGCGGAGATCCGCACGAGCACCGGCATGGTGTCCGGGACCTCCGTGCGCACCGCCTCGACGACCTCGAACAGGAACCGGGCGCGGTTCTCGAGGGAGCCGCCGTACTCGTCGCTGCGCGTGTTCGACAGGGGCGAGAGGAACTCGTGGATGAGGTAGCCGTGGGCAGCGTGGATCTCGACGGCGTCGAAGCCGGCGCGCTCGGCGCGAGCCGCCGCCGCGCCGAAGGCGGCGACCGCCTCCTCGATCTGCGCGAACGTCAGGGCGCGCGGCGCGGCGAGCCCTTCGAACGGGGCCTCCGTCGGTCCGACCGCCTGCCAGCCGCCCTCGGACTCGGGGACCGAACCGGTGGGCTCGCCGACGAACGGCCGGTACGTGCTCGCCTTGCGTCCGGCGTGGGCGAGCTGCACGGCGATCGCCGCCCCCTGCGAGTGGACGAACTCGACGACCCGCGACCAGGCCTGCGCCTGCTCGTCGTTCCACAGCCCGGCGTCCTGCGGCGAGATCCTGCCCTCGGGGACGACGGCCGCGGCCTCGGTGATGATGAGCCCGAACCCGCCCTGCGCCCGGGCGCCGAGATGGACGAGGTGCCAGTCGGTCGGCACGCCGTCGCGGGCCTCGCACGAGTACTGGCACATGGGCGCGAGCCAGATCCGGTTGCGCACGGTGAGGCCGCGCAGGGTGATGGGGTCGAAGAGTCGGGGCACTGGGTCTCCTGGTCGTGTTTCGGTGCGGACGGTGGGTCGGTGCAGAGGTGCTCGGCGCGGTGCGCCGGAGCGGTCAGTAGGCGATGCCGAACACCCAGGTGGCCAGGGTCATCGTCACCAGGGTGATGAGGACGACACCGACGAGGTTGAGCAGCACGCCGCCCTTGACCATCTGCGCGATCGTGACGTAGCCCGATCCGTAGGCCACCGCATTGGGCGGGGTGGCCACCGGGAGCATGAAGGCGCAGGTCGCCGCGAGGGCGACCGGGATGGTCAGCAGCAGCGGATCGATCTCCAGGCCGACGGCGACCCCGCCCACCACGGGCAGGAACGTCGCGGCCGTCGCCGTGTTCGAGGTGATCTCGGTGAGCAGCAGGATGCCTGCGGCGAGGATGAGGACGAGGACGAGGACCGGCACGCCCGCCAGGCCCTGCGCCGATTCGCCGATCCAGTCGGTGAGCCCGGAGGACGAGAACTGGGCGGACAGCGCGAGGCCGCCGCCGAACAGGAGCAGCACGCCCCACGGGAGCTCGACGGCCGATTCCCAGTCGAGCAGCCGGACCCCGCGCTCGGCGCCGGCTGGGACGATGAAGAGGAGGATGCCGACGACGATCGCGATCCCGGCGTCGGAGATCGGCGGCTCCTCGAACACGAGCGGGATGGTGATCCACGAGGCGGCGGCGAGGACGAAGATCGCGAGCACGAGCTTCTCACCGAGCGACATCGCGCCGAGCTTCTCCTTCTCCGCCGCGATGAGGTCCCTGCCTCCGGGGATCCGATCGGTCTCCGGCTTGAACAGCACCTTGACGAGGAGGAACCACGTGATCGCCATCATCACCAGCGAGAGCGGCACGCCGACGAGCATCCACTGGCCGAAGCCGATGGTGATGTCGTGGTTCTCCTGGAGGTACCCGACGAGCAGGAGGTTGGGCGGGGTGCCGATGATCGTGCCGAGCGAGCCGACGGAGGCCGCATAGGCGATGCCGAGCATGAGGGCGGTGCCGAAGTTCGAGCGCAGCACGCTCGATCTCACCGATTCCCCGCCGGGGCTGTCGACGGCGGCCTCGGAGTCCCCGTCCGCCTCATCGGCCTCGCTGACCTCGGCGAGGGATTCGGAGTCGGAGTCCTTCTCCATCGCCTCGTTGACGAGGACGAGGACGGACAGGCCGATCGGCAGCATGAGCACCGCGGTGGCGGTGTTCGACACCCACATCGAGAGGAAGCCGGTGGCGATCATGAAGCCGGCGATCATCGCCCCGGTGCTCTCCCCCATGAGGGAGAGGACGAACAGCGCGATCCGCCGGTGGAGGTTCCAGCGCTGCATCGCGAGCGCGATGAGGAACCCGCCCATGAAGAGGAAGATCGTGTCCGAGCCGTAGCTCGCCCCGACCGAGGACACCGTCGCCGGCTCCTCCTCCGTGCCGCCGAGCAGCGGGAACACGACGAGCGGCACGAGCGCGGTCGCCGGGATCGGGATCGCCTCGGTCATCCACCACACCGCCATGAGCCCGGCTGCGGCGGCGGTGACGCGCGCGGCCTGCGGCAGGTCGTCCGGCATGATCACCCAGAGCAGGACGGCGGCGAGCAGTCCGCCGACGAATCCGATCCAGCGGATCCGGGTGGTGCCGAGGGAGAAGCCCTCGGCCCGCTCACCGGGTGACTTGAACTCTCTCTCCGTATCGCCCTGCGGCAGCGGTGCGTAGCGCGCCGCGTGCTCTCCGGCGGGTCGGGTCGATGACATGGTGTCCTCTTTCGCTCTCATCGGTCGGGCAGCGGTGATCGGGCGGTCCGGGCTGTGCGCTCGGGCCGGCGGCGACGTGCTCAGTCGAGCCGGGCACCGAAGAATCCGGAGAGGTGCTCGGCGACGAGCTCGGGGTGCTCGGCGACGGGCAGGTGCGCGGAGTCCGGGACGACGGCGAAGAACGAGCCGTCGATCTGCTCGGCCAGGGCGCGCATCGCCTCGGGCGGGTTGCTCGGGTCCTGGGCACCGGCGAGCAGCAGGAGCGGCACGGTGATCGCTCCCACGGAGCCGCTGAGGTCGAAGCCGGCGAGCGCCTCGCAGCAGTCGATGTAGCCCGCGTCGTCCGTCGCGGCGAGCATCTCGAGGACGATCGGCCCGGCCGCGATGTCCTCGTCGAGGAATCCGGCGGCGAACCAGCGGTCGGCGGTGTCCGGCACGAGGGAGCGGGTGCCGTCGGAGCGGACGTCGGCGATGCGCTGCTCCCAGGTCGCGGCATCGCCGAACCGCGGCGCGCAGCACAGGGCGGCGGCGGCGCGCACCCGATCCGGAGCGCGCAGGGAGAGGGCGAGGGCGATCCCGCCGGAGATCGAGATCCCGGCGTAGAAGAAGGAGTCGGCCCCGAGCTCGTCGGCGATCTCGAGGACGAGGTCGCAGATCTGCTCGATCGTCACCCCGGGGACCCGAGGGCTGCGGCCGTGGCCGGGCAGGTCGAAGGTGACGACGCGGAAGTCGTCGGCCAGACGGTAGGCGGGACCGGCCCACAGCGACCCGGTGGTGCCGAGCGAGGGACCGAGGATGAGGACGGGGGCAGCGGGGTCGGCATCGTTGATGATCGAGTAGGCGAGCTGTGACATCGGCGCTTCACTCCCAGCGGGTCGACACTGATTCCGGCGGTTCACCCCTACTGTATCGGCAGGTCCGGACGCGGGCGGCGGTATCCGGCCCGCGCCTCGGCCCCGGCATCCCCGGTCCGCCGGCCGTCGGTGCCCCGGCCCGCCGGCACCTCCGCGCCCCGGGTCAGTCCGCGTCGCGCGGGAGACCGGCGGACTCCGCGGCGTAGCAGTGCGCGCACAGCGACTCGTAGGTCACCTCCGCGCCGTCGATCGCCACCTGGTCGCCGTCGAACACGAACCGGCCCTCGACCTTGCGGCCGTTGAACAGCGCCTTGCGCCCGCAGCGGCAGATCGTCTTGAGCTCTTCGAGGGTGTGCGCGATCTCGAGGAGGCGGGCGGAGCCGGGGAACGCCCGGGTGCGGAAATCCGTGCGGATGCCGTAGGTCATCACCGGCACCTCGTGGCGGACCGCGATCCGCAGCAGGTCGTCGACCTGGCGCGGCTCGAGGAACTGCGCCTCGTCGACGAACAGGCAGGCGACCGGGGCGAGCGGCATGTCGAGGTGCGTGAGGAGGGCCGACGGGTCCTCGAGCCCGGCGGTGTCGAGGAAGCGCCGCTCGACGTCCTCCCCGGCGCGGATGAGGAAGTCGACGCGCCTGCGCACCCCGAGCCGGGACACGACCTCGTCGTCGCCCTTGGTGTCGAGGGCGGGCTTGGCGATGAGCACCCGCTGATCGCGCTCCTCGTAGTTGAACGCGGCCTGGAGCAACGCGGTCGATTTGCCGGAATTCATCGCGCCGTAGCGGAAATAGAGCTTGGCCATGACCGTGCGCACTCCCCTCTGCCCTGTCGCGGCATCCCGAACCGACGCCCTCCAGCATGGTACCGATCCGCCCTCACAGTAGAATCGGTGCGTAAACCCCCTACACGATCTGAGGTTGTCCACCACATGGCAAAGATCATCTACACCCGCACCGACGAGGCGCCGCTGCTCGCGACCTATTCGCTCAAGCCGATCGTCGAGGCCTTCGCGACCACCGCCGGCGTCGAGGTCGAGACCCGCGACATCTCGCTGGCCGGCCGGATCATCGCCCTGTTCGGCGACCGACTCAGCGCCGACCAGGCGATGGACGATGCGCTCGCCGAGCTCGGCGAGCTCACCCAGTCGCCTGAGGCCAACATCATCAAGCTCCCCAACATCTCCGCCTCGGTGCCGCAGCTCAAGGCCGCGATCGCCGAGCTCCAGTCGCAGGGCTACGACATCCCGGACTACCCGGAGGAGCCGTCGACGGACGAGGAGAAGGACGCCCGTGCCCGCTACGACACCGTCAAGGGCTCGGCCGTCAACCCGGTGCTGCGCGAGGGCAACTCGGATCGCCGTGCGCCGAAGGCCGTGAAGAACTTCGCGAAGTCCCACCCCCACTCGATGGCCGAGTGGTCGAAAGATTCGAAGACGAACGTCGCGACGATGGCGGCCGACGACTTCCGCGCGAACGAGAAGTCGCACGTGTTCGACTCCGCCGACACCGTCACCATCCGCCTGCGCACCGCCGCCGGCACCACCGACCTCAAGACCTTCGACGTGCTCGCCGGGGAGATCGTCGACGGCACCTTCATGAAGGCCTCCGCCCTCGACGCGTTCCTCCGCGAGCAGGTCCGGGCGGCGAAGGAGCAGGACGTCCTGTTCTCCGTCCACCTCAAGGCGACGATGATGAAGGTCTCCGACCCGATCATCTTCGGCCACGTCATCGAGGCGTTCTTCCCCGAGGTCTTCGAGCAGTACGGCGAGCAGCTCGCCGCCGCCGGCCTCACCTCCGACAACGGGCTCGGCGCGATCCTCAGCGGACTCGACGCGCTGCCCCAGGACGTCGCCGAGGGCGTGCGCACCGGCATCGAGCAGGGCATGAGCAGCGGCCCCGCGCTCGCCCAGGTCAACTCCGACAAGGGCATCACCAACCTCCATGTGCCCAGCGACGTCATCGTCGACGCCTCGATGCCGGCGATGATCCGGATCGGCGGCAAGATGTGGGGCCCCGACGGCGGCGAGGCGGACACCCTCGCCGTCATCCCGGACTCCTCCTACGCCGGGATCTACCAGACCGTCATCGACGACTGCCGCGCCCACGGCGCCTACGACCCGACGACCATGGGCTCTGTGCCCAACGTCGGCCTCATGGCGCAGAAGGCCGAGGAGTACGGCAGCCACGACAAGACCTTCGAGATCACCGAGGCCGGCACCGTCGAGGTCGTCGACTCCGCGGGCACGGTGCTCTTCAGCCACGAGGTCGAGCCCGGTGACATCTGGCGCGCCTGCCAGACCAAGGACGTCCCCGTCCGCGACTGGGTCAAGCTCGCCGTCACCCGCGCCCGCCTGTCCGACACCCCGGCCGTGTTCTGGCTCGACGAGACCCGGGCCCACGACCGCAACATCAAGGCCAAGGTCGAGGAGTACCTCGGGGAGCACGACACCGATGGCCTCGACATCCGGATCATGAGCCCGGTGGAGGCGACCCAGTTCTCCCTCGACCGGATCCGGAAGGGCGAGGACACGATCTCGGTCACCGGCAACGTGCTGCGCGACTACAACACCGACCTGTTCCCGATCCTCGAGCTCGGCACCTCGGCGAAGATGCTCTCCGTCGTCCCGCTCATCAACGGCGGCGGCCTGTTCGAGACCGGAGCGGGCGGCACCGCGCCCAAGCACGTCCAGCAGCTCACGGAGGAGAACCACCTCCGCTGGGATTCGCTCGGCGAGTTCTTCGCGATCGCGGAGAGCTTCCGCCACCTGTTCACCTCGGAAAACAACGCGCGCGCCGGCGTGCTCGCCGACACCCTCGACGACGCGACGGAGACGTTCCTCAACGAGAACCGCTCGCCCTCGCGCAAAGCCGGGGAGATCGACAACCGCGGCAGCCACTTCTACCTCGCTCTCTACTGGGCCGAGGAGCTCGCGCAGCAGACGGAGGACCGGGAGCTCGCCGAGGCGTTCACCCAGATCGCCGAGCAGCTGCGGAGCAGCGAGCAGGCGATCACCGAGGAGCTCCTCGCGGTGCAGGGCTCGCCGGTGGACCTCGGCGGCTACTACCACCCGGATGAGGAGAAGGTCGCCGCGGTGATGCGGCCCTCGCAGACCTTCAACGACATCATGCGGGGACTGGAGAAGAAGGACGTCTGACCGTCCGTCCCACCCTCCCGGCGAGACGGCAATATCCTGCGGTTCCTGAGAACGGAACCGCAGGATATTGCACTTTCAGGGCCGCGGTGACGTGCGACAATGGAGGGCAACGGCCCCTGTCGGCGCGCTCCTCCCGGGCTCACCGACCTGCCGCCCCCATCGACGAAGGACATGAGTGCAGTGACCGATCCGTACCGCTCCCCCGACCCGGCCGGCGACCGGCTGTTCGACGACACCCGCGCCTCCGATCCCGCACCCGAGGCGCCCGCCGGCACTCACCCGCCCGCGCGCCGGGACGTCCCGCCGGAGCACGACGAGCGCCGCGACGACTCCCGGCACCGCCGCCCGGCCACCGAGCCGCGCCGCTCGGCCGGTGTGTCCGCCGGGGTGTGGATCGCGCTCATCCTCGGCGCGGTGATCCTCGTCCTGCTGCTGATCTTCATCATCCAGAACAACGTCACCGCGCAGTTCCAGTACTTCGGCTGGGAGTTCAGTCTGCCGCTCGGCGTCGCGATGCTCCTCGCCGCAATCGCCGGGATCCTCGTCGCCGGGCTCGCCGGCTCCGTGCGGATCGCGATCCTGTCCCGCCGACTCAAGAAGGCCGACCGCTCGCTGGCCGAGGTCGAGCGCATCCTGGACCGCTGATGGGTGCCGCACCGCTGCCGCCGGAGTCCGCGCTGCCGGGCATGCTCGTCGACGTCGACTGGCTCGCCGACCACCTCGACGACCCGCAGGTGCTCGTCGTCGACGTCACGGCCTTCCTCCTCCGCACCGACACCGGGGTGCGCGCAGAATCCGGGGCGGGCGCCTTCCGGGCCGGACACATCCCCGGCGCGGTGTTCGCCGACCTCGTCGACACCTTCACGACCTCCGAGCCGGTCCGCTTCACCGCGCTGTCGAGCCCCGCGTTCGCCCGCGCCGCCGGCGGCCTGGGGATCGACGCGGACGTCGACGTGGTCGTCTACGACCACGGGGAGAGCGAATGGGCGACCCGCCTGTGGTGGAACCTCCGGCTCGAGGGCCACGATCGGGTCGCGCTGCTCGACGGCGGCCTGCCCGCCTGGCGGGCGGCCGGCCATCCGCTGGGCACCGGAGATGCGCAGCCGGTGCCACGCACCTTCACCGCGCGGCGCCGCCCGGAACTGCTCGCCGACGCCGCCGCCGTCGAGTCCGCGACAGGCGCGGGAGTCCCGGTGGTCAATGCGCTCGACCCGGACGCCTACTCCGGGCGCACCCGCCCCTACGGCCGCCCCGGCCACATCCCGGGCAGCACGAACGCGTTCTTCCGCGAGCTCTACGACGAGGACCGCGACCATCGCCTCGTCCCGGCCGAGCAGGCGCGCGCAGTGCTCGCCCCGACCGGGATCCTCGACTCCGCGGCCGCCCCGATCGCCTACTGCGGCGGCGGCATCGCCGCGACCCTCGTCGCCTTCAGCGCCGCCCGCCTGGGCCGCCCCGACGTCGCCGTCTACGACGGGTCGATGACGGAGTGGGTGGCCCAGGGCCGTCCCCTGGAGACGACTCCCGACCGACCCGCGCCACCCCGCACCCTCGTCCGTCCCGACACCCGGTACGATCCGCACCAGCACCGCGATCGACCGGACACCACAGGAGGAATCATGTACTTCATCGTCGTCAAGTTCCGTGTGAAGCCCGAGGCCGCCGAGGCGTGGCCGGAGATCGTGCGCGACTTCACCGAGGCCACCCGCGCCGAGCCCGGGAATCTGTGGTTCGACTGGTCACGCAGCCTCGAGGACCCGCACGAGTACGTGCTCGTCGAGGCCTTCGCCGACGACGACGCGGCCGCCGCTCACGTGGGCAGTGCGCACTTCGCGACGATGCGCGAGGAGTTCCCCCAGCACCTGCAGTCGACTCCGCGGATCATCTCCCGCAAGATCGAGGGCGAGGGCTGGGACGCGATGGGCGAGCTCCAGGTCGACTGACCGCTCGGCCCGGGCGATGGCCTCGGCCCGGCGAGTGACCGCTCGCCCGGTCGACGACCCGGCTCAGTCCGTGACTTCGGCCCGGGACGCGATCCGCACCGCGGTCGGGTGCTCGACGGTGCGCGACACCGTGCAGTGCTTGTCGTGGGACAGGCGCACGAGGCGCTCGACCATGCCGGCCGCCGTCCGGCCGGCCTCGTCGTCGGGGAAGGCGAGATCGAAGTCGATGCCGATGTCGGTGAGCCGGGAGGCGCCGTCCTCCTCGATCTTCCGCCCGCTCGCGGTCGCCCCGAATCGCTGCGGTTCGGTGCGCCGCGTCGTCACGGTGTCGACGTCGATCGCCGAGCATCCTGCGATCGCCGCGAGCAGCAGCTCGACCGGGGTGAGGAGCCCTTCCCCGCGCCCGAACTCCACCGCAGCACCGTTCGCGCCGACGGCCCGGTAGTGGTTCTCCGCCACCCGGGTGAGCTCGACGGAGTGCGTGGGCGCAGCAGCCCGGGAGGAATCGACGGGCGTGGGGTCCTGGGGTGCTCCGGCACCGGTGCGGGGATCATTCATGCGCCCATGGTGGCACACGCCACCAGGGCGCACCCGCCACCACCTCCGCCGCCACCACCTCCGCCGCCGGCACTGCAGCAGACCGCACAGTCGCAGACCGCACCACCCCATCCCGCGGCTCAGCCGCACCCGGCGATCACCGCGAAGACTTCCCGGAGCTGGACGGGCGCGGCGTTCGCATGGGCGATGACGAGTCCGTGGCGGCGCGGTGCGCCGGACCAGCCGGCGGCGAGATCGCCCACCCGGATCCCGCGGACGGCGAGCGCACGGTGAGCTTCGCGGGTGGCCTCGGCCGGCATCTCCACGACGAGTCCGCGGCCGCGGTGCACGAGTCCGGGCAGGTGCGAGAACTCGGCGACGACCGTTTCCGCGGCCCGCAGGCGTCGGCGCCCGCGAGCGATCCGCCGGCGCAGTCCCCCGGCGGCCAGGTACTCCGCGAGCGCGTGCTGCATGACGGGCGGCACCGCCGGGCCGAGGCGCTCCCGGGCCGCACGGATGCGCGTGCCCTCCGGCCCGCGCGCCACGATGTAGCCCGTGCCGACCGCGGCGGTGAGGACCGTGGAGAAGGTCCCGATGTGCACGACCCCGCCGCCGGGCGCGGAGTCGAACAGCGGCGGCACCGCAGGTCCCAGGTAGCGCGCCTCGCTGTCGTAGTCGTCCTCGATGAGGAGCATCCCGGCATCGGCGGCCCACCGGCACAGCGCGGCGCGGCGGCCGGCGGGCATCGCGGTGCCGTAGGGGAACTGGTGGTTCGGGGTGACGAGCGCGGCCTCGGGCGGGCGGCCGGGAGTCCTGCCGGCGGGCACCGCGCCGGCGAGCCCCTCCGGGGGCAGCCCTTCGGCGTCGACGGCCACCGGGACGAGCTCGACTCCGTGCAGTGCGCGGCGCAGGCCGGGGAATCCGGGGTCCTCGACCACGAGCCTGTCGGCACCGATCGCCGAGAGCACGAGTGCCACCCCGTCCCGCGAGCCGGCGGTGACGAGGATGTCCTCGGCCTCGACGACCATTCCGCGCATGACCCGCAGGTGCTCGGCGATCGCACGGCGCAGCGGTTCCTCGCCGAGCGGGTCGGGAGGGGCCGGCCTGACGTCGAGGGCCCGGCGCCAAGCCGTGCGGAACGCCGCCTCCCCCAGCGGCGACTCCCCGCCGCGGCCCGGCCGCAGATCCACCCGGACGGCGGGGACGCGGGGCACCGGGGAGCTGCGCGGCGCGCTGGGAGCGGCGAGCGCGGCGGCGGGCAGCTCGGGGTCGATGACGGTGCCGCTGCGCGGACGCTGGACGACGTAACCCTCGGCGGCGAGCTGGGCGTAGGCGGTGTCGACGGTGCCCCGGGAGACACCGAGCGCCTCGGCGCAGGCGCGCGCCGAGGGGAGCCGGTCGCCGGGGGCGAGCCGGCCGGCGGCGACGGCGGCGCGGATGCCGCGGATGATCTGCACCGGCAGCGCGATGCCCAAGGAGCGGTCGAGGTCGATGCGGAGGTCGTTGCGTGCCACAGGCCCAGTCCATCACATCTGGCCCAATGGAGTGAGATGATTCTGGCACTTCTCCTGGTCCACATCCGGATCTAGCGTGACGAGTGACGCTCCATCCACGCACCCGCACCCGGCGCGAGCACCCCACCCACCGAGGAGAACCATGACGACCGTCGCCCAGCCCCTGCTCAACACCGGACTCGCCCAGATGCTCAAGGGAGGGGTGATCATGGACGTCGTCACTCCCGAGCAGGCCCGGATCGCCGAGGCAGCCGGCGCGGTCGCGGTGATGGCGCTCGAGCGGGTGCCCGCCGATATCCGCGCGCAGGGCGGGGTGGCCCGGATGAGCGATCCCGACCTCATCGCCGGAATCATCGACGCGGTGTCGATCCCGGTCATGGCGAAGGCGCGGATCGGCCACTTCGTCGAGGCCCAGGTGCTCCAGACGCTCGGTGTCGACTACATCGACGAGTCCGAGGTGCTCTCGCCGGCGGACTTCGTCAACCACATCGACAAGTCCGGCTTCGAGGTGCCGTTCGTGTGCGGGGCGACGAACCTCGGCGAAGCGCTGCGCCGGATCACCGAGGGCGCCTCGATGATCCGTTCGAAGGGCGAGGCCGGAACCGGGGACGTGTCCGAGGCGATGCGCCACATCCGCACGATCACCGGCGAGATCCGGGCGCTCGCCGCACGCAGCGAGGACGAGCTCTTCGTCGCGGCGAAGGAGCTGCAGGCACCCTACGAGCTCGTCTCCCGGGTGGCGCGCGAGGGCGCGCTGCCGGTGGTGATGTTCGTCGCCGGCGGTATCGCGACCCCGGCGGACGCGGCGATGATGATGCAGCTCGGGGCCGACGGCGTGTTCGTCGGCTCGGGGATCTTCAAGTCCGGGGACCCGGAGAAGCGGGCGCGGGCGATCGTCGAGGCGACCACCCACTACGACGACCCGGACACGATCGCCCGGGTCTCCCGCGGCCTCGGCGAGGCGATGGTCGGGATCACCGTCGGGGAGCTGCCCGCCCCGCACCGGCTGGCCGAGCGCGGGTGGTGATCCCGGCTCCCGTGATCGGCGTCGTCGCGCTCCAGGGCGCGGTGTCCGAGCACATGCGGACGCTCACCGGGCTCGGCGCCGAGGTCCGCCGGGTCACCAGGCCGGAGCACCTCGCCGGGCTCACCGGGCTCGTGCTGCCCGGTGGGGAGAGCACCGCGATGGTGCGCCTCGCCGCTGGGACCGGGCTGTTCCCGGCGCTCACCGACGCGGCACGCGCCGGTCTGCCGGTCCTCGGCACCTGCGCGGGCCTCATCCTGCTCGCCCGGGAGGTCGAGGACGGTGCGGCGCTCGAGGGCTTCGCACGCGTCCCCGTGCTCGACATCACGGCCCGCCGCAACGCCTACGGCGCGCAGCGCGAATCGTTCACCGCGCGGGTCGCGCTGCGCAGCCGCAGCGCCCCCGGGACGGACCCGGACGACGGGCCGGACGCCCCGGATCGGGAGATCGACGCGGTGTTCATCCGGGCACCGCAGGTCACCCGGGTGGGTCCCGGGGTCGAGGTGCTCGCCGCGCATGCCGGATGTCCGGTGCTCGTGCGGCAGGGGGCGGTCATGGCGGCGGCCTTCCACCCCGAGCTCACCGCAGACCCGGCGGTCCACCGGCTGTTCCTCACCGCCGCCGCGGCCCAGCCGGTGCACTGACGCGATTCCCGGGTCACCCCAGTGCGGTCACCGGTCTCCGCGGTCGTTCCAGTGCGGATACCGTCCGGTCAGCGCACTGGAACGACTGCGGAACCTCGCACTCCCGGGCCGCCGGGCCGCCGGGCCGACTGGGCCGACCGGGCCGACCGGGCCAGTGGCCCTCAGAACTGGAAGGAGCTGAAGAGCAGCACCGCGAGGCCGAGGCCGGCGACGAGGTTGACGAGGGTGGCGGCGGCGAACACGAGGATCGGCTTCCAGCCGGCCTCGCGCACCGAGGACACTGTGAATTCGAGTCCGATCGACACGAAGGCGAGGCTGAGCGCCCACACCTGGAGCTCCTTGGCCGCATCGAGGCGCGGTTCGAGCACCGCCGGGTCGACCGTCACACCGAGCACCGTGGCGACGATCGAGGCGAGGAGGAAGCCGAGGACGAACTTGGGGAAGCGATCCCACACCATCGCCCAGGCGCGCGGCTTGTGCCCGGACGCACTCGCGGTACCCGCACCGTCACCGGCAGCTGCACCGTCACCGGCAGCAGCAGCCACCCGGTCGACGCGCAGCGCGAAGAACAGGGTGAGGAGGACGGCGACGAAGCCGAGCAGCGCGTTCTGCGTGACCTTGACGATCGAGGCGATCTGCAGCGGCTGCTCGCCGGCGACCGCACCGGCGGCGGTGACCGCCGCGGTGGTGTCGATGTTGCCGCCGATCCACGCGCCGGTCACCGCCGGTGGCAGCCCCATGAGGGAGGCGAGCCACGGGAGCAGGAAGATCGAGGGCACGGCGAACACGATGACGAGCGTCGCGGTGTAGGCGAGCTGCTCCTTCTTCGCCCGCACCGCACCGGCGGCCGCGACCGCGGCGCTCACGCCGCAGATCGACAGCGCCGAGGCGAGCAGAGCGCGCAGGCGGTCGTCGAGTCCGAGCACCCCGGCGAACCACCAGGTGAAGGCGAAGACGATCGCGATGAGGCAGATCGCCTGCATGACCGCCGGACCGAAGGCCTTGACGAAGATCGCGAAATTGATCGTCGCGCCGAGCAGCACGAGCCCGATCTTGATGAACAGCTCCGTCCGGAACGCGGCGTTCATCCGATCGCGCACCCCGCACAGCGAGAGCACCGCGTTGCCGAGGAACCCGAGGGCGATCGCGTAGATCGGGTACTCGATCGACTGCGCGACATCGCCGAACCACGTCCCGGCGGTCGCCTCGGGGACGGTGTCGGTGAGGAGCTGCACGAGGGCGGCGAGGCCGAGCACCACGACCGCACCGGCGATCGTCCACCCGGTGCGGGCACGCGGGGATGCCGGCGCTGCGGGCGCCTCGGCGGAGGTGGTGGCGGGTGCGGGCCCTGATGCGTCGGTGCGGCTCACGGGATGAGGTCCGCGCTGATGAGGCCGAGCAGGCACGCGCCGAGGAGCAGGAGGCCGATGATCGTCGCGGTCCAGTCCTCGTTCAAGGAGAACTTCCCGTAGTCGTCCGGTGAGCTGTCGTCGTCCACGCCCGTATCCCTTCCTCGCTCGGCCCGCCCCGCCCGAGCCGGGCGGCGCCACCTCATCCTATGAGCGTCCGCGACCGCACCCTCCCAGCGGTCTGCCGGGGTCGGGCAGAATTCATCCTCCCGTCACCGGGCGCCGGATCCGCGCCGCCGCTGTCCCGCATCCCGTCCCGGCGTGTGAGCCGGTCCACATTTGCTCACCTGCGCACATCACGACTTGTGCAGGAGCGATCCGAATCGCTAGAAATTGAGGATCGCCGAGCGGACGGATCGAGGAGGGATCGAGTGGAGAACGTGCTCTTCGCCTTCGCGCTCACGCTCGCCGCCGGCGTCGCGACGAGCCTCGGCGGTCTCATCGCGATCCTCGGCGGCGGCGGTCGGTCGAAGCGCTTCCTCGCCGCCGCGCTCGGATTCTCCGGCGGGGTGATGATCTACATCTCGCTCGTCGAGATCCTGCCGAAGGCCGCGGACTCGCTCGCCGAGGAGCACTCCTCGCAGGCTGCGTCCTGGATGGCGGCCGGCGCCTTCTTCGCCGGCATCGCCGTCGTCGCGATCATCGACCGGCTCGTGCCCGACACCGTGAACCCGCACGAAGTCCCCGGCGACATCCACGAGGAGCGGCCCCGGGAGCGCGCGCTGCTGCGGATGGGCACCTTCACCGCGGTCGCGATCGCCGTCCACAACTTCCCTGAGGGCTTCGCGACCTTCGTGTCCGGCCTGCAGGACCCGCAGATCGCGGTCCCCATCGCCGTCGCGATCGCCATCCACAACGTGCCCGAGGGCATCGCGGTCGCCGCCCCGGTCCATCACGCCACCGGGTCGCGGGGCCGGGCGCTGACCCTCGCGACGCTCGCCGGGCTCGCCGAGCCGGCCGGCGCGCTCATCGGGTTCGTGCTCCTCGCACCCTTCATCACCCCCACCCTGTTCGGCCTCGTGTTCGCCGCGGTCGCCGGGATCATGGTGTTCATCTCCTTCGACGAGCTGCTCCCCACCGCGCAGCGCTCCGGACACCATCACCACGCGGTGTACGGGCTCATCGCGGGCATGGCGGTGATGGCGGCCAGCCTGCTCCTCATGATGTGAGGCGGACGATGTGAGGCGGGCGCGGCCGGTACGCTGGGACCCCACCGACCGCGCTGCCCCGGGAGGCACCATGGACACCGACGTCCTCGTCATCGGCACCGGACTCTCCGGGCTCGTCGCCGCGACCCAGGCGGCCCGTGCGGGAGCACGCGTCGTCCTCCTCGACCAGGAGGGTGAGCAGGACCTCGGCGGGCAGGCGTACTGGTCGTTCGGCGGCCTGTTCCTCATCGACTCCCCCGAGCAGCGACGGATGGGGATCCGCGACTCCTTCGAGCTCGCCCGGGCCGACTGGATGGGCTCGGCCGGCTTCGAGGAGCACGATGTGTGGCCGCGCCGATGGGCGGAGGCGTACCTCGACTTCGCGCACGGGGAGAAGCGGGCGTGGCTCCACGCGATGGGCCACCGGTTCTTCCCCGTCGTCGGCTGGGCCGAGCGCGGGGACGGCACCGCCGACGGCCACGGGAACTCCGTGCCCCGATTCCACATCACCTGGGGCACCGGCCCCGGCGTCGTCGCGCCGTTCCTCGCCCGCACCAAGGAGCTCATCAGCGCCGGCCGGCTGCAGGTCCGCTTCCGCCACCGGGTCGACGCACTCCTCACCGGGCCCGGTTCCGTCACCGGCGTGCGCGGCTCGCTGCTCGCCCCCGATGACAGCCCGCGCGGCGTCGCCTCGAACCGGGAGGTCACCGGGGAGTTCGAGCTGCGGGCCGGCGCGACGGTCATCGCCTCGGGCGGGATCGGCGCGAACCACGCGCTCGTGCGGCAGAACTGGCCGACCGACCTCGGCACTCCCCCGCGCACCATGATCTCCGGGGTGCCGGAGTACGTCGACGGGCGGATGATCCCGATCGCCCAGGCCGCCGGCGCGCACCTGCTCAACCCCACCCGGATGTGGCACTACACCGAGGGCATCCGCAACTGGGACCCGGTGTGGGCCGGCCACGGGATCCGGATCCTACCCGGCCCCTCGTCCCTGTGGCTCGACGACCGCGGACGGCGGCTGCCCGTCCCGCTGTTCCCCGGCTCCGACACCCGGGCCACGCTCAAGCACCTGCGGGAGATCGACGCGGAGCACTCGTGGTTCGTCCTCAACCAGCGGACCATCGAGAAGGAGTTCGCACTCTCGGGCTCGGAGCAGAACCCGGATCTGACCGGGAAGTCGGTCCGGGCCACGCTCGGGCGGGCGCGCGCGGGGGCGACCGCGCCGGTGGAGGCGTTCAAGCGCCACGGCGAGGACTTCGTCGTCGCAGATTCCCTCGAGGAGCTCGTCGCGGGGATGAACGCGCTCACCGGGGCCGAGGCGGGGGCCGGCGCGGGGGCCGGGGCCGGCACGGGTGCCCGGCACGTGCTCGACCCGGTGGAGATCCGGCGCATCGTCGAGGCGCGCGATGCCCAGGTGGAGAACGATTTCGGCAAGGACGCCCAGCTCGCCGCGATCCGGCAGGCGCGCGGGTTCCTCGGCGACCGGCTCATCCGGGTCGCCCCGGTGCACCGGATCCTCGACCCGGAGGCCGGACCGCTCATCGCAGTGCGGCTCCACATCCTCACCCGCAAGACCCTCGGCGGCCTCCACACCGATCTGCAGGCACGCGTGCTCGATGCGACCGGGACGCCGATCGACGGCCTCTACGCCGCCGGTGAGGCCGCCGGATTCGGGGGCGGCGGCATGCACGGGTTCAACTCGCTCGAGGGGACGTTCCTCGGCGGCTGCCTGTTCTCCGGCCGGGTCGCCGGCCGCGCCGCCGCGGCAGCGGTCTGAGCCGAGGCTCCTGACCCGGTGCGCGCTCTGCTGACCCGGCGCGCACCTCGAGCGCGGGGCACCTGCCCGGACCGTGGTGGAAACGGCGGACAGTGGTGGCATCGATGCCACCATTCCAGCACGGAACCACCACAGTCCGCAGCGCGCACTCGCGGGGCTGTGCCGGCGCGCCGGTGCGTGCGGGGTCGGAGCGTTCAGACTGCCACGGACAGGGCGCCCGGGAGCACGGAGATGCGCAGCCGGGCGACGTTCGGGAACGGTTCGCCGTCGAGGTGGATCGGTGCCGGTGCCGCGGGGACGATCTCCACCCAGGCGCACCGGTGGTAGGCGAGCACAGCAGGCGCCTCGTCCTGTCCGAGCAGCCCGAAGCAGGCGATCCGCGCCCAGTCCCGCACGCTCCGCGGCGTGCACACGAGCAGCTCGAGGTCCCCGGCGTCCGGAGCGGCGCGCGGGAACACGCGGATCAGCCCCGGCAGGCCGGCGACGTTCCCGGCGAGCACGCTCCACGCCGGGCCGCGGAACTCCCCGTCGTGCCACCGCACGTGCACCCGGGTGCCGGCATCACCGAGGTGCCGGAGTCCGGCGACCAGGTAGGCCGGCCAGCCGAGGACCCGTTTGGCCCGGTCGGTGAGCCCCATGATCGTGGCGGCGTCGCGGCCGAGGCCGACTGCGGCGAGGAACACCTCGCGCACCTCGGCGCCGGTTCGGGTACGGATGACGGCGATGCCGACATCGGCGCGTCGCACCTCGGGGGCGAACTGCCGCGAGACGCTCGCCGGGCCCGGGGTGATGCCGAGGTTCCGGGCGAAGAGATTCGCGGTGCCCGTCGGCACGAGGGCGAGCGGCGGGAGGTCCGCGCCCTCCCCCTCGACGGCCATCATGCCGCGCACCGCGGAGCGCACCGTGCCGTCGCCGCCGACGACGACGATCCGGGCAGCACCCGCACAGACCGCGGCAGCGGCCTGCTCCGCCCCTTCGTGCACCGGGGTGGTGCGGTGCAGGGTCCACGGGATGCCGCGGTCGGCGAGGAGCGCGGTGAGCTCCGCGCACCGCCGGCGGCCGCTCGCGTGGATCGGGTTGAGGACGATCGCCCAGGGGCCCACGTGCTCTGCTCGGGTCAGAGGTACCGCTTGATCCCGGAGAACTGCTTGCCGCGGTCCCAGGCCCGCCAGTCGACGATCTCGACGCTCTTCGAGGCGTTGGGGGCGTGGATCATCTTCCCGTGCCCGAGGTAGATGCCGACGTGGTGGACGGCCCCGCGGCCGCCGTTGCCGGCGAAGAAGATCAGGTCGCCGACTGCGAGGTCCTTCACCTTCACCGACTTCTCCGCGCGCGACTGGGGGCCGGAGTCGCGCGGGATCTCGATGCCGTGGGCGCGGTGCACCGCATAGGTGAAGCCCGAGCAGTCGAACCCGGAGGAGGAGGTGCCGCCCCACAGGTAGCGCACCCCGAGGAAGTCCTTCGCGGTGGACACGAGCTCGGAGGGCTTGGGCTCCTCCGGCCCGCTGCCGGCCGGGTGGAGGTCGACGTCGCGGGTGGGCGCCCAGCCCTTCGCTCCGTCGGGCAGCGCCACCCGCACCCGGTCCCCGGCTCGGGCGAGCACGGGCAGCTCGGCGTTGAACGGCACGTGCTCGACCGCGCCGCCGGTGGGCCGAGCGGTGACCTCGGTGGTGCTGCTGGTGACGATCGCGGTGCTGTGGGCGTCGAGCGCCCGGTCGAAGTCGCGGTTCTCCACGAGCTGGCGGGTCGGCACCCAGCC
Source organism: Brevibacterium sp. NPDC049920 (assembly GCF_040656435.1). Lineage (NCBI taxonomy): Bacteria > Bacillati > Actinomycetota > Actinomycetes > Micrococcales > Brevibacteriaceae > Brevibacterium > Brevibacterium sp. NPDC049920. The sequence continues at coordinate 41,189 of NZ_JBFAMF010000007.1, read as the reverse complement.
GGGGTAGCCGTGCTCGTCCCCCGGGCTCTGCTGGCGGGCGACGGCGACCTTCGCCCAGTCGTCGGAGATCTCGAGGATCCGCACCTCGTCGCCGTAGACCGCTTGGGTCTGCGTCCGCCCGGTGAGCGCACGCCGCACCTCGGTCGTCGACAGGTTCGTGCTCCATTCCCCGGTCCGCACGGGGTTCGCGAGCGCCGGTGCATCGATGCGGCGCGGTGAGGAGGGCTTCGTCCACAGGGTGGCGACGGTGACGTCGACGAAAGCGGTGTCCCCGGCCTCGAGACCGGCGCCCGGGGTCGCGGTGGGGCCGGCGACGGGGGTCCGGTCGATCGCGCCGGCGGACAGGCCCGGGGCGGCACCGGCCGGCACTGCGACGCCGGCGAGGAGGCCGATCCCGAGGACGGCGGCGCTGAGACCGCGGCCCACCCGGCGACGGGGAGCACTGCGGGAGGACTGAGCAGCGGAGGTCCGAGCAGCAGCGCTCTGACGGACAGCAGGCAGGGGTGCAGGCATGGGTGCGTCCTAAGGAGTGGGAAGTGGGACAGCTGCCGACAGTGTAGACATGCCGATCCGCGGCTCCCCACCGGGAATCGCACTGGTGCGGGCCATCGTCACGGAATCGTGACTCTGCCGCGCGACTCCCCTACCGGAGGAGCCCGAGTCCCCGCCGCGCGATCCGTACCCCGCGAGATCCCACGATCCGCACGCCCGCGGTGGGACAATGGGTCCATGGTCCCGGCAGGCAGCATCGCGGCGCTGAGCGCGGCCCTCGGGTGCGGCAGCGACGAGGTCTCCGTGCTCGAGGCGATGCTCGTCATGGAGGAGAATCCCGTCACCCGCTCCTGTGCGGGTGAGCTGAGCTGGGAGTTCATCAATTCCGGGGTGGACTTCGTGTTCTCCGACAGCACCCTGTCCGCGATCGGCATCCGCCTCGTCTACGACCGCAGCGGCGGCTTCAACGGCATCGCGGTCCCCTCGTGGCTCGTCGCCGATTGGCACCGCCGCCCGGGCCCGGCGGACATGCGCCGGGCGTTCGGCGAGCCCGTCGCAGCCGGGGAGACCGCTCGTGAAGAGGTGCGGCTGCCGGAATGGGAGGCGCTCGGCGAGGTCTCGCAGCGCACCCGTCCCGGCACGCTGTGGGAAGTGTTCGACCTCGCGGACGGGGTGATCCACGCCGACTACGACGACTCCCGCACCGTGCGCACCCTCACCCTCATGGCCGAACCCCGCTGAGTCCTCGCACCATCTCCCCGAGCCCGGCACCCCCTCCCCCGGGCCCGTGCCCCTCGCTAGGCTGGCTCCATGGACATCACCCTGCGCACCGGAGACATCACCACCTCGACCGCGGACGCGATCGTCAATGCGGCGAACTCCTCGCTGCTCGGCGGGGGCGGGGTGGACGGCGCGATCCACCGCGCCGCGGGCCCGGAGCTGCTCGCCGAGTGCCAGGAGCTGCGCGCCACCACGCACCCGGACGGGCTGCCGCCCGGTCGGGCCATAGCGACCGGAGCGGGCGCGCTGCCGGCCCGCTGGGTCATCCACACCGTCGGCCCGAACCGGCACGCCGGCCAGACCGATGTCGCCGTCCTCGAATCGTGCTTCGCCACCGCGCTCGACGAGGCCGAGCGGATCGGGGCGCGCACGCTCGCCTTCCCCGCGATCGGCGCCGGGGTCTACGGCTGGGACGCCGCCGAGGTGGCCCGCGCCGCCCTCCGGGTGCTCACCGATGCCGGTGCGGCCGAACGCTGGCCGGGGGTCGGGTCGGTCGAGTTCGTGCTCTTCGGCGACGCGGTCGCCGACGCCTTCGCCGCCGTGTTCTGACGCGGTTCCGCGGTGCGTCCGGTGCTTCGGCCGTGTCCGCGCCCTGTGCCAGAATGACCGCATGAGCGATTCCCAGGCGGCCCTCGAGGCCATCCGCACCGGCTACACCTTCGACGTCCCCGCACTCGACCTCGGCTCCGCCATCGACGGCGACACCGTGGTCACCGAAGCCCGCGTCCGCCTGCCGCTGGGCATGCTCAACCGGCACGGGCTCGTCGCAGGTGCCACGGGCACCGGCAAGACGGTGACGCTCCAGGTGCTCGCCCAGGCGATCTCCGATGCCGGGGTGCCGGTGTTCGCAGCGGACATGAAGGGCGATCTGTCCGGCATGGCGACGCCCGGCGAGGGCTCCGAGAAGCTGCTGGCCCGCACCTCGGCGAACGGCCAGGACTGGGCGCCCGCGGCGAGCCCGGTGGAGTTCCTCGCCCTCGGCGGGGAGGGCACCGGGGTGCCGCTGCGCGCCTCGGTCACCTCGTTCGGCCCGCTTCTCCTGTCGAAGGTCCTCGAGCTCAACGACACCCAGGAGTCCGTGCTCGGCCTGCTCTTCCACTACGCGGACGCGCAGGGTCTCGCACTCCTCGACCTCAAGGACCTCAAGGCCGTGCTCACCCACCTGACCTCGGACGAGGGCAAGGCCGAGCTCAAGTCGATCGGCGGGGTGAGCAGCGCCTCGGTGGGCGTCATCCTCCGGTCGATCGCCAACCTCGAGGCGCAGGGTGCCGACGTGTTCTTCGGGGAGCCGGAGTTCGACATCGCGGACCTCCTGCGCACCGCAGAGGACGGCCGCGGCATCGTCTCGATGCTCGAGCTGCCGGCGGTGCAGAACCGCCCGGCCCTGTTCTCGACATTCCTCATGTGGCTGCTCGCGGAGCTGTTCGAGACCCTGCCGGAGGTCGGCGATCCGGAGAAGCCGGCGCTCGTGTTCTTCTTCGACGAGGCGCACCTCCTGTTCCGCGATGCCTCGAAGGCGTTCCTCGACTCGGTCGCGCAGACCGTGCGCCTCATCCGCTCGAAGGGTGTGGGCATCGTGTTCGTCACCCAGTCCCCCACGGACGTCCCCGACGAGGTGCTCGCCCAGCTCGGCTCGAGCATCCAGCACGCGCTGCGCGCCCACACCCCCAAGGACGCCAAGGCTCTCAAGGCCACGGTGGAGACCTTCCCGATCACCGACTTCGACCTCGGGGCGCTCCTCACCGGGCTCGGCACCGGCGAGGCCGTCGTCACGGTCATGGATCCCGACGGCTCCCCCACCCCGGTGGCCCCGACCCGGGTCTTCGCCCCGGCCTCCCGCATGGGACCCACCGACGCCCCGGTGATGGAGCAGATGGTCGCCGGCTCCCCGCTCCAGGCGAAGTACGGGGAGGCGATCGACCGGGAGTCCGCTCACGAGCTCCTCACCCGGCGCTACTCCGAGGCCGAGGCGCAGCCGGAACCGGCCGACAGCCCGGCGAACGCCCCGCGCACCCCCGACGCCTCGACCACGGACCCGGGGCCTGCGGACACGCCGCCGGCACCCACCCGCCAGGAGACCCCGACCCGCATCCCGACGCCCCGCCGCGCGCCCCGGCAGCGCGCGGAGACGGCGTCCGCTCCGCAGGAATCGATGTTCGAGAAGGTCGTCGAATCGCAGGCCTTCAAGCAGTTCACCCGCACCGCCGCCCGGGAGATCGCCCGCGGCATCTTCGGCACCGGGCGCAGGCGCCGCCGGTGACCGACGGCCCCGACGATCACGCACCGGGCTCCGCACACCCGGACTCCGGGGAACCGGCATCCGTGCCGCAGGCGTCCCCGGTGCCGACCACCGAGCACCATGCGCCGGGCGGCCCGCTGGCCCCGAACGTCACCGACACCGCGCTGATCTTCGAAGGCGGCGGGATGCGTGCCTCGCTCACCTCCGCCGTCGTCGTCGTGCTCCTCGATGCAGGGATCCGGTTCGACTACGTCGCCGGGATCTCCGCCGGGGCGAGCAATCTCGCCAACTACCTGTCGCAGGATTCCCGGCGGGCCCGCCGCTCCTTCGTCGACTTCGCCGCGGACCCGAGGTTCGGCGACGTGCGCACGATGCTCCGCGGCGAGGGCCTGTTCAACGCGAAGTACATCTACGAGGAGACCGGCCTGCCCGACCAGGCGCTGCCCTTCGACTGGCGGACCTTCGCCGACAATCCCGCCGACTTCCGGATCGGCGCCTTCGAGGCGGAGACCGGGGACGAGGTGTTCTTCTCCCGCGCGGATGTCACGGAGATGACCGACCTCATGGTGCGGGTGCGCGCCTCCTCGACGATGCCGGTGATCATGCCGCCGGTGACGATCGACGAGCGCACCTACGTCGACGGGGCGCTCGGGGCCGACGGCGGCATCGCCCTGTCCCGCGCCCAGGCGGACGGGTACGAGAAGTTCTTCGTCGTGCTCAGCCAGGAGCGCGCGTATCGCAAGGCCCCGCAGCGCTTCCCGTGGTTCTACCGACAGTACTTCCGCCGGCACCCGGCGATCGCCGAGGCCCTCCTCACCCGCTGGCAGCGCTACAACGACACCCGGGATCGGCTGCTCGAGCTCGAGCGGGCCGGGCAGGCCTACCTGTTCGCGCCCGAGGTCATGCCGGTGGGCAACGGCGAGCGCGACCTCGCGAAGCTCGCCGCGAGCCACCGCCGCGGCCTGTCGCAGGCCCGCCGCGAGCTGCCCGCCTGGCAGGAGTTCCTCGGCCGCGCCTGAGGTGCGTGCGATCGAGCTGCGTGCGAGCTGAGGCATTCGCGTGCGGACTGAGGCGCTCGCGCGCCCGCGCTCTGAGGCATTCGCGTGCGGTGGCCGGTCCCCGCGCTGCCCTCCCCGCCCAACTGCGGAGTATCCGAAGAGCGGCGCGCAATTGCGCGTCGCCTTTCGGATACCGCGCAGTACGCAGCGCGTCAGTGCCTCAGGTCAGCACCTCAGTTCACTGCCGGGCTCGGTCGGTGCCTCACTCGATGGGGTCGAGGTACATCCAGCGGCCGGCCCGGCGGACGAACCGCGACTTCTCGTGCATCCGGCCCTGCGCCATGAGGTCGCGGAACCGGGCGGTGAAGGTCACCGTGCCCTCCTCGTCCTCCGGTCCGCCGCCGGTGACGTCCTCGATCTCGAGACCGAGCCACTGCGTCGTCCGATCGGCCGTCGAATCCACCGGCCGGGTGCGCGGGTGCCAGGTGCGGAACAGGTGGTCGTCGTCGCGCAGCGCGAAGGCCGTGTAGCGCGAGCGCATGAGCGCCTCGGCGGTCTCCGGCCACACCTCGCCGGCGAGCGCCGGCCCGCAGCACTCGATCAGGGAGCTGCCCGCAGGCACTCCGCCGCACGGGCACGGGATCACAGCAGACATCTGTCCTCCTTCGTCTAGCATGACCCTATGCCGAATCCGCAGCACTGCACGACCGCCCCCGCCCAGCCTCCCCGCCGCGTCGGCCGGAGCACCCGATGAGCGGCGGTCTCGTCGCCCTCCTCGACGACGTCGCCGCACTCGCACGGATCGCTGCGGCGAGCGTCGACGACGTCGCCGCCGGAACCGCGAAGGCGAGCGCGAAGGCCGCCGGCGTGGTCATCGACGACGCCGCGGTCACCCCGCAGTACGTCACCGGCGCTGAGCCCTCGCGCGAGTTGCCGATCATCTGGCGGATCGCCAAGGGTTCGCTGCGCAACAAGCTCCTCATCATCGTCCCGGTGCTCCTCGTCCTCAGCCAGTTCGTGCCGTGGATCCTCACCCCGATCCTCATGCTCGGCGGCACCTACCTGTGCTTCGAGGGCGCGGAGAAGGTGTGGGCGAAGATCCGCGGGCACCATGCGGAGAAGGGCGAGCCCGCGGTCGAGCAGGGCAGGGATGCCGAGGACAAGATCGTCAAGAGCGCGATCACCACGGACTTCATCCTCAGCTGCGAGATCATGGTGATCTCCCTCAACGAGGTCACCGACGAGACGCTGCTGAGCCGCGCGATCATCCTCGTCGTCGTCGCGATCGGCATCACCCTGCTCGTCTACGGCGTGGTCGGCCTCATCGTCAAGATGGACGACATCGGCCTCCACATGGCGAAGAAGGACTCGGCCGGCTCCCAGAAGTTCGGTCGTCTGCTCGTCAGCGGGATGCCGCACGTGCTCGACTTCATCTCGATCGTCGGCACCTTCGCGATGCTCTGGGTGGGCGGCCACATCATCCTCGTCGGCATGGACGAGCTCGGGTTCCACGCGCCGTACGCATTCGTCCACGGGATCGAGCGCCTCGTCGCCGGCATCGCGGTCGCCGGTCCGATCCTCGCCTGGCTCATCAACACGTTCTTCTCACTCGTCCTCGGTCTGCTCTGGGGACTCGTCATCGTCGGGATCGTCCACGTGCTGCCGATCGGCCGCAAGCACGGCGACGTGCACACGAGCACCGAAGATGCCCCGGGAACCGCCGTCGAGGCGCACCCCGGCGCTCCCGCACAGACCGGGGAGCCATTCCCTGACGGTGACGGGCCGGTCGATTCGCGCGCCCCCGGGCACCGCCCGGGCGACTCCACCTGAGGCGGCCCGGGCTCAGCGGAAGCGCCGCCACACCTCGGTGAGGAATGCGGTGAGCGGTTCGGCCCCTCCGCGCAGGGTGCTCGGCAGGGACAGGCCGGGCCCGCCGATGAGCTTCTCCTCAGTGGCGCGCAGGGATGCCAGGATCTCCGAGTCCGACTTCGCAATGTGCTCGGCGGCGGCCGGGGTGAGGCGGATGACGGTCATCTGCGTGGTGCGTCCGCTGCCGCTGGGCACCTCTGCCGTGTCGATCCCAGTGATGCCGGACCAGGCGAGCCGCCCGAGGTTGCGCTTAGAGTTCGGCCAGCCGCGCTTGAGCTCGACTCCGCCGGTGGTGACGATGAGCCGGTCGGGGTTGACGAACTGGCTGGCGAAGAGCGGGAGGCCGAGCACCCCGAAGAAGCCGACGGACAGGATCCCGATCATCCACGACCAGGACCACATGGGCGATTCGAGGATCATGAGCAGGCCGCCGGCGGTGAAGCCGAGCGCGATACCGAACATGCAGCCGAGTCCGACCTTACCCGTCGTGATGACGACGCGCCCCGAGCGGTCGAACCGGGCGCGCCAGGTGTCGGTGAGGGATGCCATGGTCTCATCGTACCCAGCCGCACCAGTGTTCGGAGATCCGGAATGTTCCGATTCCGTGACACCGGGGGTCGCCCACCCCGCGCCGTGATCGCGCCCCACCGGTCCACCGTCCCCGATAGTCTGAGCCCATGAGCAGCGACGCCGCGGATCAGCAGGCCCAGGGACCGACCGTGCACTGTGACGACCAGCCCGAGGGCGCGGAGAAGGTCGTCCTCGACCACCTCCGCGCCCAGCTGCCCGACAACGCCGTGATCATCCACGGGCAGCGGCTCACCACCCCGGACGCCGACGTCGAGATCGACTTCCTCATCCTGTGGCCGGGCATCGGGATCATCGTGCTCGAGGTCAAGGGCGGTCAGGTGCGGGTGCAGGACGGCCGCTGGTCGACGAGCGGCAGCCCGCTGCGCCGCTCGCCGCTCGAGCAGGCGATGGCCGGCAAGTATGCGTTCCTCGACTGGATCCGGCCCCGGATGAGTATGCGCCCCGGCCGCACCGTCCACATGGCATGCCTGCCCTACACGAACACCTCGCGGTGGGACGACCTGCCCGATGCGCCGCGCACCCATATCGTCGGCCAGCAGGACCTCGACGGTCTCGCCGCGGCGATGAGCACGGTGCTGCGCACGTCCATGCAGCGCGAGGACCCGCCGAGCCCGGCGGCCGTCGCCCTCGTGGTCAAGCAGCTGCGGCAGACGCACGCCGCGATCGAGAACGCGCGCTCGGCCGCGATCGAGCTCGAGGACCGCGCGAACCGCTTCACACAGGAGCAGGAGAAGCTCCTCTCCGTGCTCCGCTACCAGACCCGCGCCGAGCTCAGCGGCGGTCCCGGCTCCGGCAAGACCCACCTCGCGCTCATCAAGGCCCGGCAGCTCGCCGCGGACGGGCAGCGGGTGGCACTCATGTGCTACTCCCGCGGGCTCGGACGCTACTTCGAGCTCATGACCGCGCAGTGGCCGCAAGCGGAGCGCCCGGCCTTCATCGGCCTCTTCCACGACCTGCCGCTGAGCTGGGGCGCCGAGCGCGCCGGGGACGACGACCCACACTTCTGGGAGGTCGAGCTCCCCACCCGGATGCGCGCGCTCGCCGCCGAGCGCGACCGGGCGGAGCTGTTCGACGCGATCGTCGTCGACGAGGGCCAGGACTTCTCCAACCTGTGGTGGGAGGCGGTGCTGTCGTGCCTGCGCGACCCGGACGCCGGCGTGCTCTACGTCTTCACCGACGAGCGGCAGCGGATCTTCGACCGCGACGGCGACGCCCCGATCGAGATGAACCCCTTCCACCTGGGCGAGAACCTGAGGAACGCGCAGACCGTGGCCGAGGCGTTCGGCTGGCTGTCCGACGAGCCGCAGATCGTCCGCAATCCCGGTGGGGAGCCGGTGGAGCAGATCGACGTGCCCTTTGACGCAGCGCAGGATGCCGCCGACGACGCCGTGGAGCGGCTGCTGGAGAGCGGCGAATGGCAGCCCGAGGACATCGCGCTCCTCACCACGTACAGCCGCCACCCCGAGCAGAGGCAGATCGTCGAGACCGAGGGCTACGAGGTCTACTGGGACGGGTTCTTCTCCGCCTCCCAGGTGTTCTACGGGCATGTGCTCGGCTTCAAGGGGCTCGAGCGGGCCGTCGTCGTGTTCTGCATCAACGGCTTCCGCGACCCCGAGCGCGCCCGCGAGATGCTCTACGTCGGGATGTCGCGGGCGCGCTCGAAGCTCGTGCTCGTCGGCGACATGGCCAAGATCCAGGAGCTCACCGCGGTCGCCGAGGAGCCCTGAGTCGAAGCCCTCAGCCCCGCGCCCGCACGTCCTCGACGAAGGCGCGGGCCACCGGCGCCTCGGTCCCGGTGACGAGGAGCACAACGTGCTCCGGCGGGTGGATATCGTCGCCGTGAGGCGTTCGCGCCGCTACTGGCGGATCGCGTCGATGATCGTCACCCGGGCCGCGATCGCCCCGGGGATCACCCCGGCGAGCGCGCCGACGGCGATCGACACGCCGATCCCGATGAGCGCGGCGGACACCGGGAACGGCGGCACGTCGGTGACGATCTCCCCTATGAGGTTTGTCACCAGCGGCGACTTGAGGAGGAGCACCGCGGCGACGACACCGACGACCCCGGCGACGAAGGTCGCCACCACGCTCTCCATGACGATGGAGAAGAAGATCCGCCCACCGGTGGCGCCGAAGCTGCGCCGCACCCCGATCTCCCGGATCCGCTGGCGGACGGTGACGACGGAGATGTTGACGAGGCCGAGTGCGCCGAGCAGCAGGATGAGGGCGCTCACCCCGAGCAGCCCGTTACGCAGGCCGGCGAGGATGTCCGGCTCCTCCCCGGCGAAGAAGTCCATGCGGTAGGCGGACACCTCGTAGCCGGGCAGCTCTTTCGACAGCCGCGCCTCGAGCTGCGCGGCGAGGAGCTCGGCCTCGGCGTCGGGCACCCACAGCTTGGCGCCCACCCCGGTGCCGCTGAGGTCGAGGGCGTCGATCGACTGCGCGGTGCTCGGGAGCATGAAGAGCGACTCCGTGCCGGAGAGGCGCGGGACCTCGACCACCCCGATGACGGTGGCGGTGATGTGCTCCGCTCCCGGCAGGCGCATGGTCGTCGGCAGCGCGCTCGTGTCGATGCCGCTGCGCTCGGCGAGGTTCGAGTCGATGACGATCGGCGGGGACCGGTTCTCCCCGTCGCCCTCGGCGAACCAGCGGCCGAGCGCGGGCTGCTGGCGGTGGATGACCGCGTAGTCGGGCTCGACGATCCGCACGGAGACGGATCTCTGGGAGTCCGCGCCGGTGGACAGGGAGGTGTCGACGAGGAGGCTGGTGTGCCCGATCCCGAACTCCTCGGCGACGCCGTGGACCTCCGCGGCGACCTCCCCGAGGTCGCGGGCCGCCCCGGTGCCGGGGTAGAGGTCGACCTGCAGGGTGGCGGCCCGGCCGCCCTCGCGCTCGAAGGTCTCGCGCATCCCCTGGGAGGTCATCTCGCCGAGCGCGACGACGACGGTGAGCGAGCACACGGCGACCCCGACGCCGAACAGGGAGAGCAGCACGCGCAGCTTGTGGATGCGCAGCTCCTGCCAGGCCTCGACGCAGGCGGCGAAGAAGGTCGTGATCATCGGACCGCGCTCCCCTGCGCCTCGGGCACGAGACGTCCGGCGTCGAGCCGGAACCGGTGGTCGGCACGGGCGGCGATCGCGGGGTCGTGGGTGATCGTGACGAGTGCGGTGCCGAATTCCTGGGCGGCCTGCTGCAGCAGGTCCATCACCGCCCGCCCGGTGTCGATGTCGAGGGCGCCGGTCGGCTCGTCGGCGAGGATGACGCGGGGCCGGCGCACGAGGGCGCGGGCGATCGCCACGCGCTGCTGTTCGCCCCCGGAGAGGTTCTTCGGCTGGGCGTCGATCCGGTGGCCGAGCCCGAGCCGCTCGAGGACCTCGGCGGCGAGCGCATTGCGCCGGCGGAACTCCCCGGCCGTCCCGTAGAGCAGGGGCGCGGCGACGTTCTCGCGCGCCGTGCGGTCGGGCAGGAGGTTGAACTGCTGGAACACGAAGCCGATGTCGCGCCCGCGGATCCGTGCGGCTCTGCGGGCGGAGATCCGCTCGATCGGCTCCCCGCACCAGCGCATGGTGCCGGCGGTCGGCCGGTCGAGGAGGCCGAGGATGTTGAGTAGCGTCGACTTCCCCGAACCCGAGCGGCCGACGATCCCGAGGTGGTCCCCGGCACGCACCGTGAGATCGACACGGGACAGAATGGTGAGCACGCTGTCATCGGGCAGCCGAGCGGCGCGGGCGACCCCGGCAAGCTCGATGAGCGGGGCCTCGGTCACCAGTCGCCCTCGCCGCCGAACTCCCCAGGGTCGTCCGCGGCCTGCTCGGGTGCGGTGCCGGGGACGAACTCGGCGATCGCCTCGCCCTCCTCGAGCCCGGAGACGACCTCGACCATGGTGCCGTCGCTCATCCCGAGCTCGACCGCGCGCTCCTCCTCGGTGCCGTCGGCGCCGATCGTCCACACGGTGCCCTTCTCGGTGAGGCCGCGCACCGCGGTGACGGGCACGATGAGTGCATCCTCGACGGAGCCGGCGTCGACCTCCATGGTCATCGGCAGCCGGTTGTAGACGGTGACCTCGTCGGGCACGAGACAGGTGAGTGACACCGTGTCCCCGCCGCCCGGGTCGGGTGCCGCGCCCGCGTCCTCGGCCGGGGCCGGATCCGCCTCGCCCGTGCCCTCGGAGCCGCCGGTGCTCTCGGGACCGGCAGTGTACCCGGCCCCGTCGCCACCGTCGTCGCCGCCCGTCGATCCCTGGTCGATGCGCAGTCCGGTGCAGTCGAAGGGCTCGGGCCCCTTGGTGATGGTGATCTCCGCGGAGTCGGGCAACTCAGTCAGCCGGTAGAGATCGATCGGCTCGATCACACCGACGGCGCGGAAGATCCGCTGCGCGACGGAGGTCACAGGGGTGCCCTTCGCCACCTCGTCGCCGATCTCCTGGGTGAACTCCCCGAGCGTGCCGTCGGCCGGGGCGACGACGGTGTGGTAGCGGTAGCGCGGCGCGGCGGGCGGGGCGGGCGCGGGCTCCGCCGCGTCGGGGTCGGTGCCCGGGGCGGGTTCCGGTGCCGGCTCAGATGTCTCCTCGGCCCGGATCTGGAACAGCTGGTCGCCGGCCCGGACCTCGGCGCCGGCAGCGACGAACAGGTGGTTGATCGTCCCCGCGTGGCTCGCCTCGACGGGTTTCGCCGGGTCGATCCGGATCGTCCCCGACACCGTCATCGTGTTGGTGATGGTCCCTCGTTCGACGACGACCTCGGTGCTCAGCGGAGTGCCGCTGGGTTCCTCTCCCCCGCCGGCGGCCTGCCCGGTGGGCCGGAATGCGATCCACGCCAGGGCGATCGCGATGACGAGGAGGACGACGAGGAAGCCGGTGGGGAGGATGACGCGGCGGAACAGCTGCACGGGTGAGGCGCCCTTCTGGTGACGGACCCCGGGACGGGGAATGACCCGACGGTAACATCGGGATCCGTGCGGACTCCCGCGGCGGCGTTGCGGTTGTGCGGCGATCGCGTGACGAATCGGGCACCGCAGCTGCCCGCGACCGGACATGCGGAGCGGCCGCCGGATTCCTCCGACGGCCGTTCCCGATCGACTCGTCACCGTGTCGGGCGGCGGCCCTTTACCGCGGATGTCACAGGTTGGGGAAGCTCCCGATCGACTCGCCCTCACCGGCTTCCAGGAGCGACTTGCCGCGGCCGACGATCTTCTTGTCGACCTTGCCGACGACCCGATGGTCCTTCTCCGGGTAGTCGAACTGCGAGAGCACGTAGCGCATCGCCTCGAGGCGGGCGCGCTTCTTGTCGTTCGACTTCACCACGGTCCACGGGGCGTGGGCGGAGTCGGTGTAGAAGAACATCGCCTCCTTCGCCTCGGTGTAGGCGTTCCACTTGTCGCGGCTGGCGAGGTCGGTCGGCGAGAGCTTCCACTGCTTGACCGGGTCGTTGGACCGGGCCTGGAAGCGGGCGGCCTGCTCCGCCTGGGAGACGGAGAACCAGAACTTGATGAGGTGGATGCCGGAGTCGACGAGCATCCGCTCGAACTCGGGGCAGGTCCGCATGAACTCGAGGTACTGGGCGGGGTCGCAGTAGCCCATGACGCGCTCGACGCCGGCCCGGTTGTACCAGGAGCGGTCGAAGAACACGATCTCTCCGCCGCTGGGCAGGTGCTCGACGTAGCGTTGGAAGTACCACTGGGACTGTTCGCGCTCGGTGGGAACGCTCAGTGCGACGATGCGGGCGCCGCGCGGGTTGAGGTGCTCCATGAACCGCTTGATCGACCCGCCCTTGCCGGCGGCGTCGCGGCCCTCGAAGAGGATCGCGATCTTCTGGTCGTTGGTCTTGACCCAGAGCTGGAGCTTGAGGAGCTCGACCTGGAGCTGTCGCTTCTGGCGCTCGTAGCTGCGCCGGGACAGCTTGGTCTCGTAGGGGTAGTTCTCCTGCCACGCCGGGATCCCGCCGGGACCGCTGGGAGCGGTGGCCTTGGCGTCCTTCGCCGCCTGCACCTTGACCTTGGAATGGAGTTCGACGAGCTCGTCGACCTCGTACCGGTTGTGGTCGTGCTCGATATCGAGTTCGGTCATGCGGCACCCTCGGCTCTGCGGCTCAAGCGACGCAGGATACGCCGCCGGTCAATTGTACAGGACATGGACGATGCCCGCCGTGCCCGGGGGCTCCGGCACGGCGGGCATCGCGAGCGGATCTCAGCCCAGGGCTGCGACGGCGGCGTCGTAGTCCGGTTCGGTGGTGATCTCGGGGACGAGCTCGGTGTACGTCACGGTGCCGGACTCGTCGAGGACGAGCACGGCCCGGGCGAGCAGACCGGCCATCGGCCCGTCGGCGAGCCTGAGACCGAAGTCCTCGCCGAAGCTCGAGCGGAACGCCGAGGCGGCGGTGACGTTGTCGATGCCCTCGGCCCCGCAGAAGCGCGCCTGCGCGAACGGCAGGTCCTGGGAGACGCAGAGCACAGCGGTGTTCTCGAGGCCGGCGGCGAGCTCGTTGAACCGGCGCACCGAGGCGGCGCAGACGCCGGTGTCGATGCTCGGGAACACGTTGAGGACGAGGCGCTTGCCGGAGAACGATCCGCTCGTCACCGCGCCGAGGTCGGTGCCGACGAGGTCGAACGCCGGGGCCTGGGCACCGGTGGCGGGGAGATCGCCGGAGGTGTGGACGGGTGTCGATTTGAATGCGGTTTCAGCCATGACCCCATCCTCGCCTGCCCGCGGCCCGCGATCAACCGTCCGCGGCATCCGTCCGGGCTCAGCGAACGGCCTCCCGCTCGTCCTCCTCGGCCTCGATCTCGTGGACCGTGGGCGAGAACCTCCGCTCGAACACGACGAGGGCGGCCACCGCTGCGGCGCCGAGGAGCGCGAGCAGCACCGGCCCGAGCACGGGATCGTAGGGGGCGAGCAGGGCTCCCGGAGCGCTCTCGTCACCGCCGGCCGACGACTGCCACGGCCACAGGGCCCGGAGCGAACCGATCATCAGCCCGGTCATGACGAGCAGGGTGAGGCGGCGGTGGCGGGTGAGGAGGTGCTTGAGGAGCCGCACGAACGAGGCGAGCCCGACGAGTGCGCCGAGACCGAACACCGCGATGTAGCCGAGGTCCCGGTCGTCGAGCGCGCTCATCGTCGTCGAGTACAGGCCGACGGCGAGGAGGAAGAAGGAGCCGGAGACGCCGGGCACGACGAGCGCGCAGATCGCGATCGAGGCGGCGAGGAACACGACGAGGAGCGAGGGGTCGGTCTGCGCTCCGCCGCCGGCGAATCCGATGAGCACGAAGGCGATGATCGCGGCTCCGATGACGAGCCCGGCATCGAGCAGCCGGGCGCCGGCCGAGGGCGATTCGCGGGAGGGGAGCATGAGGACCGGGACGAGGATGCTCATCGCGACGAGTCCGAAGAACAGGCCGCGCGAGGCCTCGGGGTGGTCGGCGACGAAGCGGGCCATCACTCCGGCGGCGGTGAGCACCGCGGCGGCCATCCCGATGAGCACCGGGATGATGAGCAGCCACTGCGTGCGCGCGAGCTCCGCCCGGAACCCGGCCCAGCGGTCGGGGCCGGCGACGAGCCGCTTGATCGCGGACAGCATGTGCGAGGCGGAGTCGATGAGCTGGTCGTAGACCCCGGTGACGAGTGCGACGGTGCCGCCGGACACGCCCGGGACGAGCTCGGCCATGCCGATGAGGAAGCCGCGGACGAGGTCGAGGGGCAGCACCCACAGGGGGCGTCGGGCCGGGGCGCTCATTCGGCCCCCGCAGCGGTGCGCTCGCTCACCTGGCGCTGGATGCGCGCGAGCATGCCGCTCATCCCGCGCAGCCGCAGCGGGCTCACCTGCTCCTCGAGGGACAGGCGCAGCGGCAGCTCCGCCGGGACTGAGAGCACGGTGGCGGCCGGGCGGCCGTCGAGTCCCTCGTGGAGGATGCCGGCGAAGCCGCGGGTGGTGGGTGCTTCGGGCGGGGCGCTGAAGTGGAGGTGCACGGTGCGCTCGGAGTCGTCGTCGATCTCGGTGACGAGGAAGATCGGTGACTGGCATTCGGGTACCGGTTCGAGCAGCTCGGGGTGCTCGGCGAAGCGCTCGGGCAGGTCCGGCAGCTCCTGGCTGAACTCGAGGAGCAGCTGGAGCTTGTCCGGGTCCGGCATCGCGGCGAAGTCGTCGGCGATCTCCTGCAGGCCGCCGGGCAGGGGTGCGGTCTCGCTCACGACGTCCGGGCCTCCCCCGGCTCCTCGCCGCGCGCAATCGGCACGCGAACGACGTTGCCCCATTCGGTCCACGAGCCGTCGTAGTTCTTCACGCCGCGGAAGCCGAGCAGGTGCTCGAGGACGAACCACGTGTGGCTCGAGCGCTCACCGATCCGGCAGTAGGCGATGACGTCCTCGTCCGTGTCGAGCCCGAGGTCGTCGACGTAGATGCTGCGGAGCTCCGCGGCGGACTTGAAGGTGCCGTCCTCGTTCGCGGCCCGGGCCCACGGCACGGAGCGGGCGGTCGGGATGTGCCCGCCGCGCAGCGCGCCCTCTTCCGGGTAGTCGGGCATGTGGGTGCGCTTACCGGTGTACTCGTCGGGGCTGCGGACGTCGATGAGCGGGACGCCGCCGATGCGCTCGAGCACCTCGGGGAGGAAGGCGCGGATCCGCGAGTCGTCGCGGTCGATGACAGGGTAGTCGGTCGCCGGGCGCTCGGGCTTGGCGGTGGTGAGCTCGCGGCCCTCGGCCTGCCACAGGGCGCGGCCGCCGTCCATCAGACGGACGTCGGAGTGGCCGAACAGGGTGAACACCCAGAGGGCGTAGGCCGCCCACCAGTTGGACTTGTCCCCGTAGATCACCACGGTGTGGTCCCGGCCGATGCCCTTGGCCCCCATGAGGGCGGCGAATCCGGCACCGTCGACGTAGTCGCGGGTGATGGGGTCGTTGAGCTCGGTGTGCCAGTCGATCTTCACCGCGCCGGGGATGTGCCCGGTCTCGTAGAGGAGGACGTCCTCGTCGCTCTCAACGACGACGACGCCGGGGGTGTCGAGGTGGTCGGCGACCCACTGGGTGCTCACCAGCCGCTCGGGGGCCGCGTATTCGGCGAACTTGGGGTTCGTGCTGTCGGCGGGTGCTCTCACGGTGCCTCCACGGTGTCGGGTTCGGGGTGCTCGTCCGGCGCGGCGCCGGTCGGGTCGGTAGGGGCAACGGCGGGCCGGGCCCCGGATATTCCCGCCTGCGCGTCTCCGGTCCTCGCGCCCAGGGCCAGGCAGCGGCCGGTCGCGGTGCCGGCGGCGGCGACCTCGGCCGGGGTGCCGGCCGCGATGATCCGGCCGCCGTGCTCGCCTGCTCCGGGACCGAGGTCGATGACGTGGTCGGCTCCGGCGACGACGCGCATGTCGTGCTCGACGAGGACGACGGTGCCGCCCTGGTCGACGAGGCGGGAGAGCTCGGCGAGGAGGAGGTCGACGTCGGCGGGGTGGAGCCCGGTGGTCGGTTCGTCGAGGAGGTAGACGGTGTGTCCGCGGGGTGCGCGCTGGAGCTCGGTGGCGAGCTTGATGCGCTGGGCCTCGCCGCCGGAGAGCTCCGTGGCCGCCTGGCCGAGCGTGAGGTAGCCGAGCCCCACGGCGGCGAGCGAATCGAGGGCGCGGGTGATGCGGGCGTCGGAGGCGAACACCGGGCGGGCGGCTTCGACGGTGAGGTCGAGGACCTGCGCGATGGTGAGCCCGTTCCACGTCACCTCGAGGGTGTCCGGGGCGTAGCGGGCGCCGTGGCAGTCCGGGCAGCGGGCGTAGCTGCCGGGGAGGAACACGAGCTCGACCTCGATCTGGCCCTCCCCCGCGCAGGTCGGGCAGCGACCCTCGACGACGTTGAAGGAGAAGCGGCCCACGCCCCAGCCGCGGGCCGCGGCTTCCGGGGTGTCGGCGAACAGCCGGCGCACCCGGTCGAACAGGCCGGTGTAGGTCGCCAGGCAGGAGCGCGGGCTGCGGCCGATCGGCTTCTGGGTGATGTGGACGAGTCGGTCGACCGATTCCGCCCCGGTGACGGCGCGCACGTGCACGGCATCCGCCCCGGCGCCGTCGTCCCCGTCGTCCCCGACGACGGTGGTGCGCACCCGTCCGGCGAGCACCCGGGCGAGCACATGGGTGACGAGCGTGGACTTGCCGGAGCCGGAGATCCCGGTGACCGCGGTGAGCACGCCGAGCGGGATCTCGACGTCGAGATCGTTCAGCGTGCGCGCGGTCACCCCCTCCAGGCACAGGCGGCCGGTGGGGGTGCGGACCTGAGCAGCGGTGCGCGGCGCGGGAGGCGGGGCGCCGAGGTAGCGCGCGGTGACGGAGTCCGGGACGCCCGCGAGCGCGGCGACCGGGCCGGAGTGGAGGATCCGGCCGCCTCCGGTGCCGGCGCTGGGACCGACGTCGATCACCCAGTCCGCGCCGGCGACGAGTCCCATGTCGTGCTCGACGAGGAGGACGGAGTTGCCGTCGGCGATGAATCGCTCGAACAGCTCGGTGAGCACGCCCTTCTCCGTCGGGTGGAGGCCGGCGGAGGGCTCGTCGAGGACGTAGGCGACGCCGAACAGGCCGGAGCGCAGCTGGGAGGCCAGGCGCAGGCGCTGGAGCTCGCCGGCCGACAGGGTGGCCGCCGGCCGGTCGAGGGACAGGTGGCCGAGGCCGAGCCGCACGATGGTGTCGAGCACGGGCAGCGCCGAGGGCAGGAGGATGCGTTCGGCCTCCTCCTCCGGGGTGCCCTCCCCGGCAGGCAGCGCGGCGAGCCGGTCCGCGAGCCGGGTGCGGACCTCGGCGGCGGTGCGGGCGGCGAGTGCGGGGATCGGCTCGCCGAGGTAGGTCACGCGCAGGGCGTCGGCACCGAGCCGGTGGCCCTCGCAGACGGGGCAGGTGCGGGTGTCGAAGTAGCGCAGGGCGCGCGTCCGGGTCTTCTCCGATTTCGTGTCGTGGTAGGTGTGCAGCAGATAGCGGCGCACGGAGGACCACTTGCCCTGGTAGTCGCGCTGGATGCGGCCGGCCTCGCGCTCCGGTGAGACGGTGACGACCGGCTGCTCCTCGGTGAAGAGGATCCATTCCCGCGTGTCGGCGGGCAGGGAGTCCCAGGGAGCGCGGAGGTCGATGCCGAGGGTGCGGAGGATGTCGCGGAAGTTCTTGCCGAGCCAGGCTCCGGGCCAGGCGGCGATCGCGCCCTCGGCGATCGAGAGCGACGGGTCCGGGACCATCGAGGACTCGGTGGGTTCGTGGAGGACGCCGGCGCCGTGGCAGCGCGGGCACATGCCCTCCGGGGTGTTGGGGCTGAACGCGTCCGAGGTCAGGCGCCCGCCGTGGAGCGCGGAGCCGCGGGCGAGGACGTCTGCCGGGTGGTCGCCGGCCCGGGAGTACAGCAGTCGGATCGCGTTGGACAGCGTGGTGATCGTGCCGACCGTCGAGCGGGTTCCGCCGGCGGTGTGCCGCTGCTCGAGGGCGACGGTCGGGGGCATCCCGGTGACGGATTCGACGCGCGGGTCCACGGCGGAGCCGATGAGGCGCCGGGCGAACGGGGCGATCGATTCGAGGTAGCGCCGCTGCGCCTCCCCGTGGAGGGTGCCGAAGGCGAGCGAGGACTTCCCGGAGCCGGAGACGCCGGTGAACGCGACGAGACTGCCGCGCGGGAACGACGTGGAGACGTGCTGGAGGTTGTGGAGACGGGCGTCGCGGACCCGGACGTCACCGGTGGGCACGGCGGGTGCGGCTCGATTCGCTGGCATGGCGTCCACGCTACCGGCAGGCACGGACGCGGGCGCACCGGGCGCACTCGCCGGCGCACCGGGCACAATGGTGGGCATGAGCGATCTCTACCTGTCCACGGATGCCCGCGCCGACGCCCTGCTCGCGGAGAACCCCTTCGCCCTGCTCACCGGCATGCTGCTCGACCAGCAGGTGACGATGGAGTCCGCGTTCGCCGGCCCCGCGAAGCTCGCCGAGCGCCTGGGCGGCTACTCCCCCGCCCTCGTCGCGGACATGGACCCCGAGGCGTTCCTCGCGGCGTTCCGGGAGAAGCCGGCGGTGCACCGGTTCCCCAAGTCCATGGCCGAGCGGGTGCAGAAGCTCGCCGCCGCGATCTGCAGTGATTACGACGGCGACGCCGCGGCGCTCTGGACCGCGGGTGACCCGGACGGCTCCGAGGTGCTCCGCCGTCTCAGGGCGCTGCCGGGGTTCGGGGAGCAGAAGGCGAAGATCTTCCTCGCGCTGCTCGGCAAGCAGTTCGACCTGCGAGCCGCCGGCTGGGAGGCCGCCGCCGGCGAGTACGGAGCCCCGGAGGCCCGGCTGTCGATCGCCGACGTCGTCGACGAGCACACGCTCGCCGAGGTGCGTGCGACGAAACAGGCCCGCAAGGCCGCCGCGAAGGCGCAGAAGAAGCGCTGAGCAGCAGCGGCCGGCGGCGCCGTTCGCTCACATGTCGACGGTGCGCGATTCCCCGGTCTTCGGGGTGCCCTTCGTCGCCGCCGAGGTGAGCATCGAGAGCATGGTGCGCACGCCGCCGGGCGAGTCCCAGTACTGCGCGGTGTGCGGGGTGACGCGGATGAGGCGCACGGCCGGGTCGTCGGCGCCGCCGTCGAACCAGGCGGAGGTGAAGGTGCTCCACAGCTCCTTCTGCTTCGCGACGTCGCGGACCACCGTCGCGGTGCCGGACACGGAGACCCAGCTCGACTTGCCGGAGTAGGCGACGTTGACCTGGGAATCGACGGCGAGCTCGTCGACGATGTCGGAGTCCGCGGTGGTGATGAACCAGACGTCGCCGTCTTCGACGACCTCCTGGGTGCCCATCGGCCGGGATACGAGCGTGCCGTCGGTGTCGACCGAGGTGAGCATCGCGATGCGGGTGTCGTTCATGAGCTCGCGAACCTTCTCGCGGAGCTCGGCCTCGGAGGTGCGGGTGCTGTCATTCATGGCGGGTTCCTTCCCATCGTCGTGTGCCCCCACTCTTCCAGGAACAAGGCACCTTGTCGATGGAACGGCCCCGAGGACTCGGCGGATGCTCAGCCGGAGGCCAGCCGCTCCCGCAGTCCCCGCTCCCCGGCGGCCATGACCCGGCCGTGCGCCCAGGGTGCGAGCGGTCGCAGTGCGCGCACGAGCCGGCGGCGGCTCACCACGCACCAGGTGATGGTGAGTGCGCTGCCGGCCCCCGCCTCGGCCGCGGTGAGCCGCCCGGTGCCGCGGAGGTCGCCGGCGGCGCGGACGAGGGCGCGCTCCGGCGGGCGGGTCTCGGTGAGCTCGAGGGCGAAGCGCATGCGGTGTCCGAGCGGGCTGCCGATGGTGAGGGCCACCCGCCGCCCGGGCGCGCCCTCACCGGGGTCGGCGATGACCCGCGCGCTGCGGATCCCCGGCCACCACCGGGGCCAGTGCTCGACCGCGATGAGCTCCTCCCACACCCGCGGAGGCGGCACCGGGGCCGTCCACGTCGAGGTGAAGTGGAACGCCGCGGATTCCCCGGGTGCGGGTGCGGTGTGCCGGTGGGGCCCGGCCGGTGCGGGGTGCGCGGTGATCGGGGTGCCGCTCAGCCGGCGGACCAGCCGGCGTCGACCGGGATCACGGCGCCGTTGACGTCGGAGGCGGCGTCCGAGGCGAGGAAGGCGATGACCTGGGCGAGCTCCTCGGGCTTGGCGTTGCGGATCGCGCTCTGGTGGACCGGGGTGATCGCAGCGAGCCCGTGCTCGGGGTTCATCGCGGACATGTCGGTGCCGGACATGATGTTCGTCTCCACTCCGCCCGGGCAGGCCGCGTTGCAGCGGATGCTCTGCTTGCCGTAGGTGTAGGCGGTGTTGAGGGTGAGGCCGATGAGCCCGTGCTTGGAGGAGGTGTAGGCGGCACCGGCGGCGCCCCCGCGCAGGGAGGCCGAGCTGCCGACGTTGACGATCGCGCCGCCGCCGCGCTCGAGCATGACCGGGATCGCAGCGCGGATGAGGTACATCGGAGCGGTGAGGTTGACCCGGAGGATCCGGTCCCACTGCGCGGTGTCGACGTGGGCGGCCCCGGCGAAGGCGTCCATGATGCCGGCGTTGTTGACCAGGCCCAGGCGGTCGCCGCGCTCGGCGGCGAGTGCGATGAGATCGGCGGCGGCCTGCTCGTCGGAGATGTCTGCGACGACGGCGGTCGCCTCGCCCCCGGCTCCGGTGACGAGCTCGACGGTCTCGTGCGCGGACTCGGCGATGTCGGCGACGACGACGTGCGCGCCGCGGGAGGCGAGGAGCTGCGTCGTGGCGCGGCCGATCCCCGATCCGGCTCCGGTGACGACGATCGTGTGTCCGGTCATGTCGGTGGTGGTCATGGATCCTCCGTGATTCGGCGGGTGCGTGCGGTCGCGCTCGGGTGTGAGACGCGCCACCTCGAGCCTGTCACAATCACCGGGCCCCCGCATCCGAACTTCTGTCGAACGCACGGCGCGATAATGGGGAGATGCACATCGTCCTCGGCCCCGCAGATCCCGGTCCCGGAGCAGCCGGGCCCGCGGACCCGGGCCCGTCCCCCTGGCGGGCCCTGCTCGTCGAGGACGGCCGGACCGTCGGCGCCCGCGACGCCCCGCTGTCCGAGCTGCCGGGCCTCGTGCGCTCGCTCGCGGCGGAATCGCCCCGGCCCGAGGCGATCCGCTGGGTGTGGTCGCAGACCGCCCGGGTCTACCCGCCGCTCCTCGCCGCCGGATTCGAACCGGCCCGCTGCTGGGACCTGAGCCTGTGCCAGCGGATCCTCAGCCAGGCGGCCGGCTTCCCCGACACCGGGGTGGAGTACGCGCCAGTCGTCGAGCTCGATCCGACCCCGCCGGAGCCCGCCGAGGAGCGGGTGCTGCCGCGCGTCGATCCCGCCCAGGGATCCCTGTTCGACTCCCCCGCGGCCGGCGAGCGCTCAGGCGAGCCCACGGCCGATCAGCTCGCAGCGGAGCTCGCCGCACAGCTGCGCGCCGTCACCGGGAGCCGGTACCCGCAGCGGCTCACGCTCCTCCTGGCCGGGGAGTCGCAGGGCGGGATGATCGCGGTCGAGATGAACGCCGCCGGCCTGCCGTGGCGCCGTGACCTCCACGAGGCGCTGCTCGCCGACGCGCTCGGGCCGCGCCCGGCCGACGGCGCCCGGCCGGCCCGGATGCAGGAGCTCGCCGACCGGATCGCCGCCACCCTCCAGGTCGCCGGGGTCAACCCGGACAGCCAGCCCTCGCTGCTCAAGGCGCTCCACACCGCCGGGATCCCGGTGCGGACGACGAGCAAGTGGGACCTCATGGCGTGGGCGGAGGAGGGCGGCGAGCGGGTCGAGGAACGGCGAGCGCTCATCGCCGAGCTCCTCGAGTACAAGACGCTCCAGCGGCTGTGGACCGCGAACGGCTGGCACTGGCTCGACGAATGGGTGCGCGCCGGCCGCTTCCATCCGTCCTACGCGGTCGGCGGGGTGGTGACCGGCCGCTGGGCCGCTCACGGCGGCGGGGCGATGCAGGTGCCGGCGACGGTGCGCGGGGCGGTGCGGGCCGACCCGGGGTGGCTGCTCACCGTGGCCGACGCCTCCCAGGTCGAGCCGCGCATCCTCGCCGCGATGTCCGGGGACCGGGCGCTCGCGCAGGCGGGCCGCGACGGCGACATGTATCTGGGCGTCGCAGAGCTCGGCCGGCGGGCCGGGTCGGCGGTGAGCGAGCGCTCGCGGGCGAAGATCGCGCTGCTCGGCGCGATGTACGGGTCGACGACCGGGGACTCCGGGGCGCTCGTGCCGCACCTGCGCCGGCTGTTCCCGGCGGCCCTCGAGTTCGTGGAATCCGCTGCCCGGATCGGGGAGCGCGGTGGTCGCGTCGCGACGTGGCTCGGCCGCACCTCGCCGGCCCCGAGCGCGGACTGGCAGGCGCAGGTCGCCGATGTGTCGACTGCGGAGGCCGAGTCCCGGGCGCGGTCGATGACCCGCTCCCACGGGCGGTTCACCCGGAACTTCGTCATCCAGGGCACGGCGGCGGAGTGGGCTCTGTGCTGGATGGGTGCCGTGCGCCGGCGGCTGCATGCGGGAGGCGCGGACGGCGCGGGGCTGCGCACGCGGCTGGTGTTCTTCGTCCACGACGAGGTCGTGCTCCACGGCCCGGCGGAGGAGGCCGGGGAGGTCCGGACCCTCCTCGCCGAGGCGGCCGCGGAGGCCGGACGGCTGCTGTTCGGCAATGCTCCCGTCGAGTTCCCCCTCACCGTGTCCTCGGTCGAGTCCTACGCCGAGGCGAAGTGAGCCGGCGGGGTCATTCTTCGTCGAGCAGCCCCGGGTCGCGGGCGATCCTGACCAAGGCGGCGGCGAGTCCTGCGAAGTCGTCGCCGCTCACCAGCTCGGCCAGAGCTTCGGGGTCCGTCGGCAGCCCGGCCGCCTCGGCGCCCTGCAGGACGAGGTCGTCGGCCAGGGGCCGGAGCGAGGGCCACACCGCCTGCACCTCGCGCAGGAAGATGTTCGCCCCGGCAGGTCCGATCCCATCGAACTCCTGCAATCCGTCCGCGATCCTGCCGGGGTCCCCCTCCGCCTCTTCGCGCAGGCGCCGCAGGTCACCCGTCCACCGGTCGAGGAGCAGCGCCGCGGCGTCGTCGAGGCGCGTCGCAGTGCTCTCGTCGTAGCGCCGGTAGCCGCCCCGGCCGAGCGCATCGACCCGCTCCTGCCAGGTGCTCTCACGCAAATGCTCCGGCGTGCGCCAACCGGCGTCGAAGAGCTCTCCAGCGGTGGCGACGGCGATCTCCGACCGGATCCGGGCCGACAGCAGCAGGCTGAGGACGAGCAGTTGCCACAGCGGTGCCGGAGTGTCGCGCAGGGTGATGCCCGCCTCGTCGCAGAACGTCGTGCCGAACTCCTCGATCAGGCGGCGGGCGGTCCCCTGCTCGGTCTCTGATCGCTTCTTCGCTGTCATAGTGTTCCATCTTCCACCCCGGCGCGGATTCCGCAAGGCCAGGCGCTCCCGGACATAGGATGTCCCCACAGGAGGCAGGTATGGACTTCGATGTGATCCCGGACGACCTCGCGACCCAGGCGGTGCTGCTCG
Source organism: Brevibacterium sp. NPDC049920 (assembly GCF_040656435.1). NCBI lineage: Bacteria > Bacillati > Actinomycetota > Actinomycetes > Micrococcales > Brevibacteriaceae > Brevibacterium > Brevibacterium sp. NPDC049920. The sequence continues at coordinate 17,254 of NZ_JBFAMF010000007.1, read as the reverse complement.
GCTGCGCCTTCGTCCTCTCCGCGATCATCGGGATCGAGCGCGAGGTCCGCCACAAGAGCGCGGGTGCCCGCACCCACATCCTCGTCGGCCTCGGCGCGGCCCTGTTCACCCTCGTCTCCGCGTACGGCTTCGCGGGCATGGTCGACGGCGATTCCGTCCGCGACCCGGGCCGCATCGCCGCGCAGATCGTCACCGGCATCGGCTTCCTCGGTGCCGGGGTGATCTTCGTCAAGCAGAACGTCGTGTCCGGTCTCACCACCGCCGCCTCGATCTGGGTAAGCGCCTCGGTCGGCATGGCGTGCGGCGCAGGGATGCCGATCATCGGGGCGCTCGCCGTGGTGTTCTACCTGTTCACCGTGACGGTGGTGAATGCGCTCGTCGAACGGATCAAGCGCCCCGAGCTCGCCGAGCACTTCACCGTCCAGTACGAGGACGGTCGCGGGGTGCTGCGCGACATCCTCAGCGAGACCTCCCGGCAGGGCTACGAGTCCTCGCTCAATCACACCCGCCGGGTCCGGGGCGAGAGCGGGAAGCTCATCGAGGCCGACCTCCGCTTCACGCCGCGGCAGAGCGGGGTGGACCGCGGGGTGTTCGAGATCCTCCACGACATCACCGGGGTGCACTCCGTGGAGATCAACGAGCAGGTCAATGACTGACCTCCACAGGAGCATCCCGCACGACCGCACCGGCATCCGCGTAGGCGCACACGCCCGCACCGGGGCACCATGCTCGAGGTGTTCGCCCGCGCCCACCAGCAGTTCTCCGACCGGCCCTGAGCGCCGGAACCAGCCAGAACCGTGTCAGTTTCCGCCGACCCCGGCGGCCGTCGCGATCTCCCGATAGGCCTCGGCGAGGTCGTCGAGACTCGCATGCGCATTGAGCCCGCTCGGATTCGGGGCGACGAACAGCGCGGCGCCCGGCCACGGCGATTCCTGCCGGCCGGTGACGGCGCGGGGCGCCTCGAACGCGGTGCGGTACGCGGTGATCCCGAGCACCGCGACGACCCGCGGGGCGTGCTCGACCACGAGCCGGTCGAGCCGGCGGGCCCCGGCGCGCAGTTCCTCCCGGGTGAGCTCGTCGGCGCGGGCGGTAGCGCGCGGGCAGATATTGGTGATCCCGATCCCCCGCCCGGTGAGCTGCGCCCGGTCGGATTCCGTGTACCCGTCCGCGGCGTCGATGAGGGTGTCGGTGATGCCGGCGCGGTGCAGCGCGGGATGGAACCGGTTGCCGGGCCGGGCGAAGTGGGCGCCGGTCGCCGCCGTCCACAGGCTCGGGTTGATCCCGACGAACAGCAGCCGCAGCGGCTCCGGCAGGAGGTCGGGGACGGTGGCATCGCGGAAGCGCTCGAGCTCGGCACGGCTGAAACCCATGCGCCCAGGCTACGCGGGGCGCTCCGCGCGCCGTGGCGGCCGGTCGGCATTGCCCGCGCCGGGGCCGGGGACTGCCGTCGGATCCGACGGGTCCGCAGCGTGCGGACCGCTCCCCGGAGGAGGAGACCCTCATGATCATGGCATCCCCTGCCCTCCGCGCTGCCATGCAGGGGCATCGACCCCAGGGAGCCTGAGTCATGAGCAGGGATCGTGAGCGACTCAGGCCGGCACAGCTCCGCCGGGTCGACGAGCTGTGGGGCCGGCTGTGGCACACGGGCTCCGTCGAGATCCCGCCGCGCACGGGGCGCCTCGTGCTTTTGCTCATCGGGGCGGTCGTGTTCACCCTGCTCATCTGCATACTGCTGTTCACCACCGCGGTCGCTGTCGGCAGCGGGGAGGAGCCGTGGTGGGTCGCGTTCAACCCGATGACGCTGATCATGTTCGTCGGGCTGTTCTTCTTCGGCTTCCTGGGGATCCCGGCCGTCATCATCGTCATGGTCAACCGTCCCACCCTCGTGCTCAACCGGGACGGCTACGCCGAGGTCGTCGGACGCGGCAGCAGCCGGAAGGTCCGCGCGTTCCTGCCGTGGGACGACGTGGAGCGGATCGGTGCGACCTTCATCGCGGCCCACAAGTGGCCGATGCCGCCGACCCACCTCGTGACGATCGTCCTCACCCCGGAGGCGTTCGCGGCGCACACCGCGGGCAGCGGCAAGCTGGCCCGCATCCTCTCCGCGGCCGACCGCTCGATCTCCGGGCCGCGCTCGTTCGTCCTGCGCCACGGCATCCACGGTCACGGCCGGGTGCTCCAGGAGCTCTTCACCCGGGCGCACGAGCAGTTCGCCCGGACGCGGTGACCGGGGCGACCAGGGGTGGCCGGGGTCAGTCCCTGTCGTCGAGGAGGAATCCGCGCAGCACGGCGATGAACTCCTCGGGCTTCTCCGAGTGGAGCCAGTGCCCGGCGTCCTTGATCATCATCCGCGTGGTCCGCGGGAACAGGGCGCGCATCGCCTCCCCGTATTCGGGGCGGATGTAGTCCGACTTCGCGCCGCCGACCCACAGCACCGGGTGATCGAACCGGGCATCGCCGAGTTCGGGGAAACCACCGATCACCGCCAGCGACTCGTGGAGGAGTTCGAGGTTCGGCTCCCAGAACAATCCGTCGTCGCCGCTGCGGAGGTTCTGGAGGAGGAAACCGCGGACCGTGCGGTTGGGGATCGACTCGCTGAGCGCCTCGTCCGCAGCCGCACGGTCGGCCACGGAGCCGAGGTCGAGAGCGCGGAGACTGCTGAGCAGATGGTCGAACTCGGACCCGCCCGACCCGGCGTCACCTGCGTCATCGGACACTGCGTCATCGGACACTGCGTCATCGGACACTGCATCACCGGATTTCGCGGCCTCGGTCCCGACCGGGGAGATGTCCTCGACGACGAGCCGGTCGACGAGCTCGGGGTGGCGCAGCGCGAGCACCATGGCGACCTTGCCGCCCATCGAATGGCCGATGACGTCGACGGGGCCGGCCGCGGCGAAGTCCGCACGCAGCGTCGCGGCGACGTGGTCGGCCATGGCGCGGTAGTCGAACTCCTCCGTCCAGTCCGAGCGGCCGTGGTTCGGGAGGTCGACGAGGAGGCTCGTGCACTCCGGCTCGAGGCCCTTGGCGATCCGGGTGAAGTTCTTGCCGCGGCCGAACAGCCCGTGGAGGAACACGACGCGGCGCTCCCCGTCGCCGACGGTCCGGGTGAAGAGGTCGATGCTGTCTGAGTCCGTCACGCGTGCAGTCTAACGGGGCGGCCGGGTCGACGTGGGCAGCCCGAGCCCCCTCCCCGGGTGGGGATCCGCTCGTTAGGGTGGAGGTCATGACGAACGCTGAGCAGACCCCGGACCAGGCGGAGAACCGAGCGGCGCGGGTCGTGGTCACCGGTGAGGTGCAGGGCGTGTCGTACCGGGAATCGTGCCGCCGCGCAGCGGAGTCCCGAGGGGTGGCCGGCTGGGTGCGCAACACCGAAACCGGGACCGTGGAGGCGCTGTTCGTAGGTCCCGGAGCCGCGGTCGACGCGATGATCGACTGGTGCCGCACCGGACCGCCCGCGGCCGAGGTGGCCGGCGTGCACGTGGAGCCGAGCGACGAGTCGGCCCCTGACGCCGGTTTCACGGTCCGCTGAGGGAGCGCGCGATGACACACGACACCGTCCTCCTCGACGTCGACGGCACCCTCATCGATTCGACGTACCACCACGCGATCGCCTGGCACCGCGCCTTCGGCGACTACGGCATCGACCTCCCGATGTGGCGCATCCACCGGGCGATCGGCATGGGCGGCGACCGGCTCATCACTGCCGTTGCCGGGGCCGAGGTCGAGGAGCGGCTCGGCGACGTGCTGCGCACGGCGCACGGGGAGAAGTACGAGGAGATCGCCGAGGATGTGGGCCCGTTGCCCGGTGCGCGCGAACTCGTGCAGTTCCTCGGCGAGCGCTTCATCGTGGCGCTCGGGTCCTCGGGCAGTCCCGAGCACACCTCCCTGGCACTGGAGAAGGTGGGGCTCGGCGAGCACGATATCGCCGCCGCGACCTCATCCGGGGACGCGGACTCCTCCAAGCCGGCGCCGGACATCCTCCGGGCCGCGCTCGAGCAGGCGGGCGGGACGAGCGCGATCGTCGTCGGCGACGCCCCCTACGACATCGTCGCCGCCGCGCGGATGGGTGCCCCGTGCATCGCAGTGCGCACCGGGGGCTTCGGACCGGCCGAGCTCGAGGCGGCCGGAGCGATCCTCGTGGTCGACGGGCTGCCCGAGCTGCTCGAAGCGGACTGGGATGCACTTGCTCGCGCGACCCCGCCGGCGGGCGCCGAGGACGACCCGCCGGTGCTCTGAACAGCGTTTCGGCGAGTCCCGGCGCTCGGGGTTCATCCGAACAGTGTCAGAAGCGCCGCGGTGTCAGAAGCTCCATGGGCCGCCGTTGAGCGTGCCGGCGATCATGGTGAGGGCGCCATTCACCACAACACTCACGAACGTGTAGGCGGCGACCGCTGTCGCGACCACGACGAGCGGCCTGCGAGGTCGGACGCGGGCAAGGTGGACGATCCCGAGGACGAGGGCGACCAACGAGATGATCACACTGACGATCACCCCTGTCCGACCGAAGAGGACGTAGGTGTTGAAATCGATCGGCCCGTCGATGACCACCGGGAGCAGCTGGAGCACCGCGCTGTACCCGATCTCGACGAGCCACGCCAGCGCCGCGAGGACCACAGCGCTGATGCCCAGGGAACCGCCGAACAGCGAGCGGCGGATGGTGCGACGCAGGGCCCGAGTACGCGCGCGGATGCGGATCTGCGGGCCGGAACTCCGGAGTCGCGTCAGTCATCTCAGAACCTCCCTGCAAGGAAACCGGTCGACAAACCGAGGACGCCGAAGAACACGGTGTCGAACACGATGAGTGCGGCGATCGTCGTGGCGATGACGGTCAGCGAGCGACGGGGCCGCACCCGTACCAGACCGATGGTCCCGCAGACGAGTGCGGCGAGAGCGGTGACGAGGATGACGATCGCGCTCACGAACGCGAACAGACCGTACAGCTCGAACGACCCAGAGAAATCGGGTGCCAGCAGTGGGAACAGGTACAGTCCCACTGACCGCGCCACCGTGAATGCCCACGCGAGACCGGCGAGGATGACAGCGACGAGACCGATCGGGCCGCCGGTTCTCGAGGAGCGCGGTGCCGGCGGCGCCGCATACTGCGATGGTTCGATCATGGTACGAGCATAAGTAGTCGGCGGGTGTGCAGATGCCACTGGGCGAGGACGACGAGCCCGCGGCTGGAGATCAGCACGCCGGCCGCGGCTGTGCAGCCGATGTCGGGCGCCTCAGGGCATGAAGAGAGCGGGCGACGGGAATCGAACCCGCGTATCCAGCTTGGGAAGCTGGCGCTCTACCATTGAGCTACGCCCGCGTGCAGTGAGAGTCTAACGCACATCTGGCCGGTGCGAAGAACCGGGAGGTTGAATCCACAGCCTGTGGAAAACGCCTGCACGACGATCCGAACCCGGTCACACTGTGCTCATGGGAATCAGATACCGCGCCTTTCCGCTCCGCACTGACCTCGACCTGATGTACGCCCGAGCGAACCCGTTGGAATGCGCTCACGCGCTGGACCACCGCGAACATGAATGGGAGCACACCGCTCCGGGAACTCCTCGAATCGGTGAGCTGTACCTCGATAAGGCGTGGAGGCAACTGCAGTGGTACTTCTCGGAGAGCCCGCCGATACCGGATGAGCTGCGGGGTCCCGTCGCGGCTCATTCGCTCGCGCGGCCGGGTCTGCTCCTGCTGAGCGGCGACGTTTCGTTCGTCGGAACCGACTACGGCTGGGACCCTTACCTCGGCGTCGTTCCTGCACCGTATGTGCGAATAGCCGCCGACGACTACGCCACCGTCGATGAGAACGATCTATTCGAGCGTGGAGAAGAGTATCGCGCGGGTGACGGCGAGTATTGCCGGAAGTACTTCGTCCACCTGCGCGATACGACCCGCCGGTGGTCGGATGAGGGGTTCGGAGCGCTCTACTACATCGGCTGAGCCTCGGGTGCTCTTCTGAACCATGCGAACACCGGGACAGACCGACCTCCGCCGCGCACGTCACGACAGCTGCATCCTGCAACCGGCATCACGACGCAACAGGGAACTCGACGAGCCGGGACCGCAGCAGGTGCTCGGCCATGCTGAGGATCCTGCCGGGCGGAGAGCGATCATCGTCGAGGCGCTCCCCGGCCGGACCTGCAGGTGACGGACCTGCTCGTGACGGGTCCGCACGGGCTCCCGTTACCGCGGACTGCAAGGGAGCGACGACATCGGCGTGGGTGATCATCACCGGCGGAGTGTCGACCGTGTACTCGTGCCCGGTCGGGGTGCGCACTGCGAGCACATCCGGTGTCGCGTCGTGGGTCCAGCCGGGGTTCTCCTTCGCGTAGTTGCATGCCGCGCAAAGCCCGGAGGCGTTCGTGAAGTCCGTGACCCCGCCGTCCCGGTGCGGCTGCGCGTGATCGACGTGTCGGATCGGCGCATCGCAGAAGGGGCTGCGGCACACGTCGTCCCGGAGCATCACCATCCGCCGCAGCAGCCCGGTGAACTCCCGTCGCCGCGAATCCATTCCCACCAGGCGGCCACTGTCCGGCGTGGTGAAGAGCCGCCGGAGGAACACCCCGGCCTCGCTGTCTCGCAGCATGCGGCGGGCGGTCCCCGCAGGGACCGGCCCGTGGCCCGGGATCCACGCCGGCTCCTCCCCTTCTCCGACAAGCGCGGCGTCGGTCATGACGAGATGCACCTCGACCGGCACGGCCTCAGCTGTCGTCTGCCCGGTGACGTGCTCGACGAGGAGATCGGCCGCCCGCTGCGCCACTGTTCGTCCCCCGGCCTCTCCGGTGCCGACGAGAGCGGCCGCGGACTTCTGCAAGGTGGCGTACACCGCGACCGCCTGCGGCATCGGCAAGAGCGCAGTGAGGTACGCCATCCCACCGGGGGTCGGCCGCACACTCACCCGACGCTCCTTCACCGTGCGCTCGAGGTGCTCCACCGCGGCATCCTGGTCGAGACGCTGGGCGTGGGCGCGGGCTTCTGCCCCGAGCCGGCGCACTCCGGTCTGCTCGAACCGGTCGGACATGAGCTCATCGACCTGGCGACGCTTCTCCCCGCGCAGCCATGACGTCTCGCGGTGGAGCACGTGGGCCTTCTCTTCCGACACGGCTCCAGCGGTCAGTGCCGCGAACGTCCGTGGCAGGTCCCGATCGAGGGATCGGGCGAGGCCGAGGAAGCGGGCGCCTCGGGCCGGGGACTCCCTCCGAGCGAGTCCGATCTCCGCGTCCAGGCCGCGGCACCGGGCGGTCGATTCCGCCCCGCGGGCGGCCTCGGACTCGTTCCGCAGTCGGTCGAGAGCGATCACGGCGCGAGCCTGCGCGGCGGTCGCCGCGGCCTTGAGCTCCTCGAGCACGCGGACCCGGTCGATCGCCTCGGACTCGGACTCCACCGCCTCCAGTACCGCGAGCGCATCGCGCACCGCGGCGACATCGCCGGTGGTGCGGACTCCCTGCTCCTGGTTCATGCCATCCACGCTAGCGCGACCCACAGACACGGGTCCTCACCAGGAGGAACGCCGGTACCAGCGAACACGGACCGCGGCCTCGTACCCGGCTGGGCGCCTCGGTCCCGGCGATCCCGACGGTCATCTGCCCTCGAGTGCTCCGACTAGGATTGATCCCCGAACGCACCGCACATGCACGGCACACGCATCCACCGCGAAGGAACGGGGGCTTCATGAGGATCACTGTTGTCGGCGGCTCGAAGGGCACCGGCGCCCAGCTCGCCGAGCTCGCACTCTCCGCCGGGCATGAGGTCACCGTGGTCTCGCGCAGCGGCAGGGCGCCGGCCGGAGCGTCGAAGGCGATCGGGAGTGCGACCGATCCGGGACTCGTCGCAGCGGCCGTCGCCGGTGCGGATGCCGTCGTCGTGACCGTCGGCGGCGCCAAGGGCGTGCACCATCAGCGAGCCGCTGTCACCCGGACCGTCATCGCTGAAGCGCCCTGGGTCTGATGGAGACTCGCGCTATTTGATTCCGACCAGGTGTTCACGGTCGGCTTGGACAGCATAGAACGCGTTCTCGAACTCGGCGGGCGGGACGTCGCCGAGGTAGCCGTGGAGGCGCTGCGTGTTGTGCCAGTGCACCCAACCGAGGGTGGCGAGCTCGAGATTCTCGACCGTCTTCCACGGCCCGGACCGGGCCGGCCCGCGGACGAGTTCGGCCTTGTAGTACCCGTTCACCGTCTCGGCCAGGGCATTGTCATAGCTGTCACCGACGGTCCCGATCGACGGCGTCGCGCCGATCTCCGCGAGGCGTTCGCCGAAGCGAATGGACGTGAATTGAGACCCCGCGTCGCTGTGACACCGCAGGTCCGCGTGGCGGTGACCTCTGGACCAGCGGGCCATCTCGATGGCGTCGCGGTGAACTCCCGCTGCACCAGATCCGGGTGTCGCGCGGACGCCGGATCCGGCCTGGTCGTCTTCACCCGTTTCGAGCGCCTCGCGCCCTCGATCCCTGCCACCTTCATCAACCTCGCGGTCTGGTCGCGGCCGATCGCGATCCCCGCCCGCCGGGCCGCCTTCCAGAGCTTGCGGACCCCGTAGACCCGGTAGTTCGCCTCCCACAGCTCGACGAGCCGCGGGATCAGCTCCTCGTCCCGCTGGGCACGGGCGGACGGGGTGCGGGTCTTGGCGGCGTAGTAGCTGCTCGGAGCCACCTGTCTGCAGATGAGCTCGACTCCGAGCCGGCGACCGTCGACGAGGTCGTCCTTGTTCGCGTCGATGAACGCGACTACTTCCGGTAGTGGCGGTCGAGCTCCGCCCCGAAGAAAGACGCAGCCCGCTTCAGCACCTCGTTGGCCCGGCGAAGCTCGCGGACTTCTTGCTCGAGCTCGTTCACCCGCTGCGCCTCCGCCGAGCTCACGCCGGAGGTGACACCCTCGTCGATGTCGGCCTGCTTCACCCACATCCGCACGGATTCGACCCCGTACCCGAGCTGCGTCGCGACTCGCTGCACGGTTCCTTGCGTGACCCCGAGCTCGGCCCGCAGCGTCCTCACCATCCGCACCGCGGCGGCCTTCTCCTCGTCCGAGTAGCGACGCGTCGTCGGCTTCCCATTCGCCAGTTCCTTCGGCATAACTCCATCCTCGTTTCCAAGGTCAGGAGCCTCCAACAAACTCAGGGCGCTTCAAACCTACTACAGGCACAAGTCATTGAGCATACGTGGCTAAACATCGAACGATGCGGCGGGAAACCCAAGCTCACGCATATTGAAACATGAACAATGTCCGAACGTGAGCGATAGTTCGCTTCCGACTTAGTCATTCGCTTCAATTACCGGCAGGCATGTCCATCCGTGTGGCCATTTTCGCCGCGGGAAGTACGACGGTGTCACTAATCACTGCGACCGACTTCGAGCCCCGAGTTAGAGCAACGTAGAGTTCTTGGGCACTGTACTTCTCAGGACTCAGAATAATGACATGGTCATACTCCAAGCCTTTGACGAGCAGCGGCCGCGAAACCACACGTGCACTCGGTCTGCGTCCGACGGCGCGAGTATGGTTTCGTGTGCGTTGGAGCGCATCAGCGACCGTGCAATCCTCGGTCGCAGCCACCGTGACCGCCCGGAGGACCTCGCGCCATGCCTCGCGGCAGTGAATGGTGACCTGAGGGAGCTCGCCGAGCCGCTCAAGCGCGATCCGCACGAACCTGGGCTGAGGATCGCTGCGCACCTGCAGGACAGCCTGATACGCGGGCATCAGTTCGGCGCTCCTGGTTGTGAAGGACTTGCCTTCACCGAGCTGCTTTCGTTTGGTTGACGTAATGTGCTTCGCGAGACCGCTGCTGCAGTCGATCGCGAACTTCACGAGTGCCTGCGCAATCTCCGCGCCGCCCTTGGTGTCGATCTTCTCGGCTAGTTTAACTGGAATCTTCTCATCGAGGGCCTCCATCACTGAATAGTTGCCGCCCAGTGTGCCAGCCGCGTTGACACAGTCCCAGCGCTGGTGCCCGAGGACAGCGACCGTGCCTTCGAGCTTCAAGGCTGAATAGCACGTCTGCACGTGCGTCCGCGCGTGACGTCGTTCCACCCATTTGACCGGAGCCGATGCGAGATTTATCGGCATGCCGTGGACGAGTTGTTCCCGGACGCTCACAAGCCACGCGCCCAGCGCCTGGTGATTCGGATCCCAGCGGCGCGGCCTGTAGGCGACCTCCGTGCCGGGGAAATTGGGGATCACGTCAGAATCCCAATCCACCGGCTGGTTCGCGCCAAAATTGAACAGGCTCTGCAGTGGGTCGCCGAACACGGCGGTGGGGATCGACGTTGCCAGAGCAAGCACGAGTTCATGTTGATCGACCAGGCAGTCCTGATACTCGTCGACAAACAGATGGGTGTAGCTGACCTTGAGCATCCGGCCCACGGCTCGCGAACGTGCCGCGCATGCGGCTGCTCGGTGATATTCATCGGACATGTCCCAGTCAGGGGCAGGCGGCACGACGAGCCCCGACAAGTCCGGGAAATGGGCGATCAGGTCATATGCCCAGGAGTCCAGGGTGCGGACTAGCACCGGGCCGCTGAGGACCCCGAACTTCTGCATCCGTCGGCGAAGGGCATCAACGCCAGCATGGGTGTGCGTCAGGACCAGGCACGATCCGCCTCGCCGAGCCACCTCCGCAACCGCCGCTGCGATCAGTTCCGTCTTGCCAGCGCCCGCGGGGAGGGTCACGGAGCACGGCAGCGCGGCGAGCACAATCTCGACTGCTTCCTCGATGCGAGGCTCCTCAGCCATTGGCAGACTGCTCCGGAATATCCACCGGCTCCAGCGCCGCCGGGTAGACGAAATCGCGTAGCTCGCCAATGACCTGTAGCAGGTGGGTATTCTCCAGGCCTCCCCCGTGAGCAATGACGATAGCAGCGAGTTCCTCGCCGCGGTCCTCTCGCTTGAACCACTCTTTGTCCTTGGCGGTGGCGGCATCCGCAATTGCACTGCGCAGCGTGGGCTCGTCCACAGAGGCCTGCGCCTGCCAGGCGGATGCGTCGGTTCCCGAAAGCTTGTCATTGCCGAGCTTCGCTACAACTGACGACAGAATGGCCTGCTCACCCTTGATCTCCAGAGCCAAGTCGACGAGGGCCTGCAACCCTTCGAGTGAGAGGGTCTGGATCACCTCGTCCTCGAGCGCATGCCCAACTTGCCAGCGGTGCACCTCGACGCCAGCTTGCTCGGAACTCTCCACCGATCTGTCGATTCTGCGATCGTCGTTGTCGACCAGCATGCAGGTCGGGTACCCGAGTCGCTGAAAGTTCTGAGCGCGTTGGGAGGGCTGTGTGCTGCCCTGTCCGTTGACCAGCACGGTCCCGAGCGATGCCGCCGGAGGACGACCATCGGAGATCCGCTCTGCATCCCAATGCCGAATCAGCCCTCGCAGGAAGCCGACCTCCGTAGCGCCTTCACCGACAAGAACGCGACGCCCAAGTAAAGCGTCAGGAGCACTTCGGAACGTACCTTGCACGTTATCCAGGTCGTCGGGCACATTCTGGCAGTCCGTCCTACCCGCCCCGTCGGACCTCACGACGACGAGATCATCGGCGTTAAGCGTCTTGACTGCCGTGGGCGAATGCGTCGTCATGATCACCTGCAGCTGGCCATCGAGCGCGCGCTTCTTGAGGTGGTAGAGGACCTGCGCCAGACGATGCGGCTCAAGTCCGTGCTCGACTTCGTCGATGGCGATGATCGAGCCGTCTGCCATCGCCTGGTCCTGGATCGACAGGCTCGTTAGCCGCCGTGTGCCCAAGCCGAGACTCGACAGCGGGACGTCCCCGTCATGGAGCATGAGGGTGTGCGCGGAGGTGACCGAACCCGGCGCCAGCCCCGGCCGCAACTGTCCAAACTGCGCCGCGCCGAAATCCCGAGCCGATCTCTGCGCCGCCATCGCAGCATCATGCAGAGCATTCGGGTCGGCGTCGAATACGGCTCGGCGCGCCCCTCGGTGCGCATCGAGAATGACGGACGAAGCACCTTCAACGCCTTCAGTCAGTCCCGAGAGAGCCGATCCGCGCCCCCAGCGAAGGTGGTAGTCGGGGCGCTCTCCGAGGCGAAAAAAGCCCAACTGCCGACGCTGGCTTGCGGAGATAGGACGAGCGTCGTCAGAGCCCGGCCGCACGACTTCCCAGGTCGGATCGAGCTCCGGCGTCACGGTAAGCCTGACCACTAGGCACTCTTCAGCTTCGTCGACGGGGTCGTGCACCAGAGTGCCATCGGGCATGACACCGGAGCGTTCCTTGCCGAGCTGGCTTTCTTTGACCAGGTTGTCCGGCAGATCGGTCACCGCGGCCTCGATGACAATGTCCCTCGACAGATCGAGGCCGTAGAAATCAGCGTCCGTGAACTGCGGATTGTAGTTAGGGCTGAGCACCAGGCCGATGGCGTCCAGCAGGGTGGTCTTAGTGCTGTCGCCCGCTCCGACAAGGCCAATCAATCGTTGATTGATCGCCCACTCCGCAGACTCGATTCCGCGGAAGTGTTCTATCCGGAGCAGGCGGAGCATCATCGGGCTACCTCATCATTGAAGCGGACACTTACAGGCGCATGCCCTCGCTCGAGCCACGGCGCGCACGGTCTCAAGGCGCTTGACGAACAAGACGCTCGTCCAGCAAACGTCAGGGGGCTGCACGTTCGGTGAGGGGCACCCTCAATCGTCTCATAAGGGGCGTCTCGTTTCGGCGTCTCTCGAGACAGGGATATGAGACCGGCACGCCTCCGGAAGTACAACGGCGACGCCATGGCTCATCAAGGTGATGTCTATGAGACTCAAGCCGACGCCTGAGATCTGATGTGGCAGACTAAGAAGTGAACACCCCGGATGACCCCCCAACTCCTCGGAGCGACGTCGCCGGGGTTTTGCTTCGCCGGGAAGCTTCCTCCTTGAAGCGTGACAGGTGTCTCTGAGACTCAGGCCGTCCGCTCGATCTGCGCGATCGCCTCTTCGGTCAGGTCATCCGCTGCCAGCTGTTCTAGCGCCTCCCCCGGCGTGTCGCATCCGAACGTCGAGCCGTAGAACAGCTCGATACCCGCACCGTCATGGTGCGCATGATGCGAACCCACCGCCTCGGCGGTCCAAGAGTTCTCTCCAGCCTCGCGCCGGACCTCGATCAGGAAGTACGTTGCGCCCTCATCGTTCACGGCCATGATGCAATCCTCTCTCGGAGACGTCGGCACCGCCGGATGCGGCGCGGATCACTCCAACTGTACGAAGACAGCACGCCGGAATCAGCGCGATCGCCGGGCGAGTCGATGCGGCTGTTCTCGCACGGGACCAGCACCTATTCTGCGTGGTTGTTCACAACGCGCTGTGCTCGTTGGAGGATTGGTCCATGGGTAAAGGACGACGAGGACGATTCACGATTGAAGGCCAAGAGTTCACGGGATGGATCCCGGCCAAGGAGCTGACGACCCACGAGCAGGAGAAGATCGAGCGCCTCGAGGACGCGATGAACGACCGGCCCCTCGGCTTCGAGGTGCACCAGTCCATGGAGCGGCAGCGCAAGGAGATCGAGGGCGATCTCATCCCGACCTGCGAGTGCGGGCGGAAGGGCCTCCCCGACGACTGGATCTCACCTTCATTCCGCAACCACCGCACGGGACAGCAGCACATCAGCCATCGCCACAAGGCCGAGATGGACAGGATCGTCGGCCATCAGTCAGCCCGGATGGCCGCCGCGGCTCTCGATCACGCGGCCGACGCCTGGGACGGCGACAAGGCGGTCGCGCAATGGCTGCGCGACCGCGCCGAGCACATCGTCGAGGTCGACTACTACGACGGTGAAGAGTGGCCGGAGCAGGCTCAGGCGGACGCATGACGGACGAACTCGACGCGCGCCTCGCCGACGTGCGGGACGAGCTGCTGCGCTCCGGGGTGCCGCGGCGTGAACTCGGCGGCGAAGGGCACCTCCTCGCTGCCCTCACGATCGTCGCCCGCCTCCACCGACCGCAGGACGTCGAGGAGTTTTGCCCCGCCACGTTCGGCGACCCGTGCTCAGTCGCGGACAGGTTCGAGCACCGTGACCTCGGGGACGGAGCCTCCGTCCACGCCGGCGTCGTCGTCCACCGCGAGTGCGCGACGTGCACGGATGAGGACAATCAGCCGGCCGAGCACCCGTGCGCCGAATACGAGGCCGTGGTCGAGGCGCTGGGGCAGTCGCAGCGCTAGTGCTGCGACTCCTCGGCGAACCGACGGGCGTCGTCGCGCATCGCTTCCAGCTTGGCGTAGTTGCTCAGCACGATCTCGGGCTCATAGGTCTGAGGTATCGTCAATTGCCGCATGCGAGCGAGCACCTCCTGGTCCGACAGGCTTTGCAGCCACGCGGCGATCTCCTCGGAGCTCGGAGCGTCGTCCATCCGGGACAGCGTCTCCACTAGGTCGATGCGCACGCTCGCTGCGCCGAGGCGATCATTGTGGAGCTGAGCCGCGGAGGTCGTCACCCCCGACGTCAGCGCCTCGCGCTCGTCGTCGTGGCCGACGGTGATCTCGTACCTGCACGGCAGCGCCGGGGAGGGCGGCTCGGTGCCGGTGACCAAGCGAGGGATCGCCTGCGTCCGAACCCATGTGGCCAACTCATCGAGCTCCCGCATGAGCACCGGCCATCGCTTCGTGCGCGGTCGGTTGATGCCGATCGTCGGGAACAGCGCGACGGGGACCCTCGTCCCCAGAGGCGTCTCCGCGATGACCTCACCGACCTCCAGAGGCACCTCAGGGCGACGCTCGATGTCGGCCAGGGACGGCGGCGTGCGGTCTTCGCGGTCGATGGCGGCGAGCCGGACGGCGGTAATCGCCGGTGCTCGGTGCTTCGAGTGATTCGTGTGCAGCGCGAGCAGTGCCAGCGGGTGGTTCTCCGGATCCCGCAACCGATGAAAGGGCTGCAGGCCCTCGATGCGCCGCAGGACCTCACTGCCGCGCTGCAGAGACGGCGGGCCGCTCTTCGCGCGGCTCTTGACCCACTTCTGGAAGTCGTCGTAGGTGCGCGAAGCGGGCATCTCGACGACCTTGGCCGCCTTCTCGTCGAGCTCGCCGTCGCAGAACTCAATCTCCGCGAACAGCGTGTGCTCGATGGCGTTGCGTAGCGCCACCACTGCGTCAGCGACCAGCAGCGGCACCTTGCGCGGTATCGGCTCGACTCCGGTGACGACGGTACGGCTGTGTGTCGCGCCGATTTCTTCCTGAAGCTGAAGGATGCCGTCCGGGTGCGTCTGGTAGCCGTAGAGGGTCTCTGCGACCTGGGCGATGAGCTCATCAGCGTGCGCGAGCGTCGCAGCGACGCCGAGGTGGCGGTCGGGCAACCATGTATATGCCTGAGTCCTCACGGCAAGATCCTCGCGTGCCAGGTCCACGACGCGATCACGACTTCGGCGTGATCTGCACGGTCTCGGGGTCGAACGTTTTCTTGCCCCGCGGGTGCGGGTAGAGTCGTACGGTGGCGAAGAATTCGATGACGCGCCGCTTGATCATCAGGTCGGCCTCGTCGAAAGCAGCAACGGGGTCCGCGGCATCGAGCACTCCCCCGAGATCCTCCGTTGTCGTGAGCTGACGCTTCTCCTGTTCCAGCTGGGCGATCTCCGCGTTCTCGGCATCCCGGATGCGCTTGAGGTCGAAGCCCTCGACGATCTCGGCGTCGTAGTCGGCCTGTGCGCGCTTGATCTTGGCTTCGTGCTTCGCAATCAGCTCGCGAATAGCATCGAGCCGCGGTTCGTCGGGGAGGACCAGCGCGTCGGCGAGATCCGGTCGGGACAGGCGCTCCCGGATCACACGGATCACCCAGTCATCGATCTGCTTCCGAGAGCGCATGAGATGCCCCTCGCACCGGTAGCGCAGGCTGTGGGCCCGGACCGGCTGCTCGCAGATGCCGCAGAGGTAGAGTCCTGAACCGATGTGCTTGCGTGCCGTGGATCCGGTCTTGTTGGTGATGCGTCGGGGTTCGTTGAGCCTGTCCTGGACGCGCCACCACACGTCAGGCTCGACGATTGGCGTCCACTGCCCCATCACCGGGTCGCCGTTCTCGTCCCGGAGGACCTGCGCGTGCCAGGTGCGACGCTTGTTCTTCTCCCGATCCGTGCGGTCGGTATATACCGAGTAGCCGGCGTAGCGCGGGTTGCGAAGGATGCCAAGCACCGTCGACGAGTCCCACGGCCCGTCCGCGGGCACAGGGCTCAATGGGAGGCCCTCTGCCTTCCGACGCTCGTTGCGCTCGATCGCCAATGTGCGGCTGCGCTTCGGCAGGTGAGGCAGCGTCTTTGGGACCACGTCGGAGACCTCCCCGGAAAGGCCACGGGCGATTGCCGCCACCGAGGGCCCATCGTCGATGGCGAAGAGCCGGAACATCTCATGGACGACAGCGGCCTCGTCTTCGATGAGGTCGCCGTTCGTCGCATAACCCAGAGGGCGGACGCCCTTGGGTGCTCGGCCCTGTTGCGCCCGCTGGAGCTGAGCACGAGACTGCCGCTCGGCCTTGGCCTCGATCTCATTGCGGGCCACCGCCGAGAACAGATCAGCTGCAAGTCGACCCATCGACGTCGAGCAGTCGATGTCGTTCCCCTTGGCGAAGGTCAACAGCACGTGGTGGCGCTGCGCCGCCTCGATGATCCGCACGCCGTCTATCCGGTTGCGCTCGAGTCGTGGCCATTCCTGCGCGACGACGACATCGACAAGGCCCTTATCGATGTCCGTGAGCAGCCGCTCGAATGCCGGGCGGCTCTTGCGCCCAGAGCCCGTCGTGTCGTTGTCCTCGTAGACGTCGACCTGGGTCCAGCCACGGTGTTCGATCAGCTGCTCTGCATCCTCGCGATGCCGCGTAACGCCTCTCCGGTTGTTGTCCCGGTCCAGCGAGATCCGGAGGTAGATGGCTGCTCGTCGCGGAACCGATGTCGAGTTGTCCACGTGCACGAGGATATCCGCAGACAGTGGTCCGCGCCGAAACTGGGCGATGCGGCCATCGTCACTAACGCAGAATCGCGTTACATCTCCTTGATCGAGGATCTAATGTGTTCACGCTCGTCCGCAGTCAATTCATAGAGATCAAACAACTGCTCGTCGACTTCGTCCGACGATCGCGACCAGTCGATCTTGGAGCCCGAGGACACGTCCACCTGCGGCACGAAGCGGTAGGTGCGCCTCGACGCATCTTGACTAACCTTCGCCATTGAGTGCAGAAAACGAGCAAATCTCGACTTTGTTTAGCCGCGGGGTTCGGTAGCGTGCGTGGGACGGTCCGGTAGCACTGGCGGGTGGAGTCGGTAGCGCTTGCGGGTGTTGTGTTCCAGGATTG